>JAEUHE010000178.1 GCA_016793885.1 Verrucomicrobiales bacterium | reverse complement strand
ACAGGGTTCGCAACCCACGATGGGGTTGTGGATTCTATGGCGTTTTCCCCAGGGTAGCTCGTTCCTCCCAACCCTGGGCTTTGAGGCGCAATCCCGTTGGGATAGGGAGGAAGCCCTCCGAACTTGTGGGTAATGCTCAGGTCGTGCCACCGCAGTCCACAGGGCGCGCGTGCTCCCCAATGACGTTGGAAAGCGCCCACCGTGCGGCTCCCCTTGCATTTCCATGCGTGTCATCCGAAAATACGTGGTCAACGTTCCGCTTCACTTTCACTTCCAAGATTCTACCCAGCTGATTAGGCTTTCGCGGTGGATCCGCTTTGCGAACAGGTTCGCTCAGTCGTGCAAGCTCATCTTCAAGCCAAGAAACCTCGACTGCTCGTGGCGGTCTCAGGGGGCTTGGATTCGATGGTGCTCCTTTATGTGCTTCACCGGCTTTCCGAGGCGCTTCCGCTCGAGATGGCAATTGCTCATTTCGATCATCAGCTTCGGGGGCGTGCCAGCGCTCGGGATGCTGAGTTCGTTCGACGGTCCGGACAGAAACTGGGATTGCGGGTGTTTCTTGGATCTGGCGACGTAAGGGCTCGAGCGGCCGCCTGCGGTGTCTCCATCGAAATGGCGGCTCGGGACCTGCGTTACGCATTCCTTGCTCAAGTGGCTGCAGAGGAGGGTTTGTCGGAGGTGGTTACCGCCCATCATGCCGACGATCAGGTTGAATTGTTTTTCATTCGTTTGCTGCGCGGGGCAGGGGGCGATGGACTGTCGGGGATGTCGGTCATCAGCTCTTTTCCGGGCCGTCCGAAGCTGCGGCTGCTTCGGCCGCTGCTCGGTTGTTATCGTCGGGATTTGGCCGCGTGGGGGCGGAGTCAGCGGGTGAAATTTCGGGAAGATCCATCGAATCGTTCGCCGACCTTCCTGCGCAACCGCATCCGCCACCAGCTCCTTCCCACGCTCCATGCGGTTCAAGGAGAGGACGCGACGCCCAACCTGCTGCGGTCGATGGAACTGATCGCGGCGGAGACTGCCTCGGTGACGGAGTCGGCCCGCGCCTGGCTTGGAAAACCGCCCGGTCGAGCGACGGACTTCCCTCGGCTTGACGTCGCTTTACAGCGGCAGGTCATCCGGTTGCAGTTATTGGAGCAGCATGAGCTGGTTACTTATACCTTGGTGGAATCCCTTCGGAGGGAGGAGGGCCAAGTCATCACTGCGCCGGGCGGCACGAGGTGGCGGCGGGCGACGGATGGACGGATAAGCCGGGTTCAAGTCACCCCCAGCCTGGAGTTTCGTCCGAGTGAAGTATGCGTCCGGATCGCTGAGAAGCAGGGGGCGATCGTTTTTGCCGAACGGAATTTGGAGTGGGAGTTACGATCCCACCTCTCCGTTGCCTGGATCCGACGTTCCAAGCCGGGGGTCGAGGTGTTCGATGCTGACTTAGTGGGAAGTGAAATCTGTTTGAGGCATTGGCGGCCGGGAGATCGTTTCCGTCCGTTGGGACTCGGTGCCTCGAGCAAGCTTCAGGACCTGTTCATCAATGCGAAGATTCCGGCTGCGGAGCGGCGTCAGCGCTTGGTGGCGGAGAGTGTAACAAGCTCGGAACTGTTTTGGGTGGAGGGGCTTAGGGTCTCGGATACCTTCCAGGTTACTGCTGCCACCAGGCGCTTTCTGGTGTGGCGGTGGGACAGGTTCGAGCGGGGGTAGACTGAGGCGACGAAGGCTGGTCTGGCCGAGTTCGGCAGGCGGTTCTGGGAGCGGCCAACCATTCCGGCTTAGTTTTTCTCCAGTCGGGCGGCGATTAGCCGATCCAATCCTAGGCGGTTGGAATGTCAGGTCAGGTCTGATGCTGAGCTGGATAGGGGGTTACAATACCCGAAAACGGCCTCGTTTTCTGACTCGACACTCTGGCGCGGCAACGATCTCATAGGTGCGGCTGCTAAGCCGTAAGAGGTGCTGCCGTCCGGCCCTTTCTAAATGATTGTACGGTCGGGGCTATTGCCGACGGCTCTTACCAGTGCTAGTTTGCGACCGAACTGTCCGGTTGATGATCACATGAGCGACGCCAATAATAATCGAGACGACGAAAAGCGGAGTGGCGATTTTCGAAATTCACCTCAGCGTTATCTGCTGTGGATCGCCATTATCGCGACGATCCCGCTGCTCGTGATTGTCAATAATCGGGCAACTCCCCAGGGCAAATTACTTTCCCAGCCCGAGTTTATGGCGCTGGTGGACTCCAATCTCGTGAGTCGTGCTGCCATCACCTACGATGTGCAGTCGGTGTTGCAGGAGGTTCGCGGCAAGTACTATCGGACCGATAAGGATGGCAAGCGGATCACGGAGGGGGGCAAGGATACCGAGGAGGCGTTCGTTGCGCGAGTGCGGCTTCCTGAGGACTACGAGTTGAAGCTGCTCTCGACGGGCCGGTTCGAGGTTAAGCAGCCCAATACGCTGCTGCTTCAATTGATCTGGGGCATTGGGCCGTTCATCCTGATCGGCTTGTTCATCTGGTTTTTCTTCATCCGCCAGATTCGCATGGCTGGCAAAGGGGCTCTCAGCTTTGGGAAGAGCAAGGCTCGCTTGCTCGCCAAGGAAAAGAACAAGGTCACCTTTAAAGATGTGGCGGGAGTGGAGGAGGCGAAGGAAGAGGTCTCGGAGTTGGTGGAATTTCTGCGCGATCCCAAAAAATTTCAGAAGCTCGGTGGTCGTATCCCCAAGGGCGTTCTAATGGTTGGGGCGCCGGGTACTGGCAAGACCTTGCTGGCTAAGGCCATCGCCGGCGAGGCTGATGCTGCGTTCTTTAGCATCAGCGGTTCCGATTTTGTTGAAATGTTCGTAGGCGTGGGCGCGAGTCGCGTTCGAGACATGTTCGAGCAGGCGCGCAAGAACACCCCGTGCCTGGTCTTCATCGATGAAATTGACGCGGTGGGTCGCAGCCGTGGCGTAGGTCTCGGCGGCGGCAATGATGAGCGTGAACAAACGTTGAACGCTCTGCTGGTCGAGATGGACGGATTCGATACCACGGAAGGCATCATTATCATCGCGGCGACCAACCGCCCGGATGTGTTGGATCCTGCGCTGTTGCGCCCGGGACGTTTTGATCGTCAGGTGACGGTTCCGTTGCCCGACTTCCGGGGTCGTGAGGCCATTTTGAAGGTTCACGCTAAGAACGTGAAGCTGGAGGCCCACGTTGATCTTTCCGTGATCGCCCGAGGGACTCCTGGGTTCTCCGGTGCGGAGTTGGCCAACCTGCTTAACGAGGCGGCCTTGCTGGCGGCACGCCAGAACAAGAAGGCGGTTGCCATGCCGGAGCTGGAAGAGGCCCGGGACAAGGTACGCTGGGGACGCGAGCGTCGCAGCTTGGCGATGACCGAGGAAGAGAAGAAATTTACGGCCTGGCACGAAGCGGGGCATGCCTTGCTTAACGTGCTTTGCGAGAACACGCATCCCTTGCACAAGGTGACCATTATCCCGCGCGGTCAGGCGCTGGGTGCGACGATGAACCTGCCGAAGGAAGATGTGTTCAGCCACCGCAGGAAGCAGCTCTTGGATCAGCTGTGCATGATCATGGGTGGACGGATCGCTGAGGAAATGGTCTCTGGCGACATCAGCAGCGGAGCTGGAATGGATATTCAGCAGGCGACCAATATCGCTCGGGCCATGGTCTGCCAGTTTGGCATGAGCGACAAGCTGGGCATGATCCAGTTCGGCAACGACGAGGAGATGTTCCTCGGCCGTGAAATGATGCGCCGCAAGGATTACAGCGATGACACTGCCCGGCTGATCGACGTCGAGGTCAAGATGCTCATCGACGGGGCCTACAACCGGGCCAAGGATCTGTTGACGACGCATCGCGACAAGCTCGAGATGATCGCGAACGCGCTCTTGGAGCACGAAACACTGGATGGCAAGCAGGTGGAGGACATTGTGCGGACAGGCACGTTCACCCCACCTGAGCGTCCGAAAGACATTGATCCACCCCGAGGGGCGGCCGCAGTGACGCCGCTTCCGGAGGTGCCCAAGCCCCTGCCTCCGAAGATCGGACCAGGATTGGGCTCGGCGGCTCCCGCAACCGCTTAACGATTCCTGTCTGATTCATGAATCACAAAGACTCTTCGAACCCCGAGCTAGTGGCTCGGGGTTCTTTTTTGAATCGGGCCTGCGGGTTCCTCGTGGCCTGTTGGGTGGGTAGCAACGCTCTGGCAGCTTCGGTGGACCCGCTTCAGGGAACTTGGTCCGGGAAGCGCACGGTTGATGGTGGAGCGGAGTATACTCAACTGTTGGATATTCGCGGGGACAAACTCCGCTATACGCTGTCGAATGGCGACAATGAGGTTCGGCTCTTCGCCAAGGGAAACATCAAGGTTGAGAGACTCGGATCTTTCCAGGTGCTCAAAGTGACGGACATCGAGGCGGGAAGTTCCGAATCGGAAGCTCAAGCGATTAGCGACGACCGGGATACCATCTTTGTCGTCTCGGAAGATCAGCTGATTTTGGCGAGTAACTTTGACAAAGTGCGAGACAATCAGGCCGCCCGTGTGGATGTCTACACCCTCAAAGCACGGCCTCAGCCGACCCCGTCCGAAGCAGCCGTCGACAAGCTGATTGGCAAGTGGAAGCTCAAGGTCAAGCTGGCTGAGGACGAGCGCGACTACGAGTTGGTTTTCGAAAAAGCAGAAGGCGGCCTAGCGGGATCTTTGATCAGCCCGCGCAGCGGGGTGCACAAGCTGAAGATGATTTCGTTCAAGGACGGACAGCTGTCCATGGAGATGGCTCGAGAGATTCAAGGCACCGAGGCGACTATTGCCTACAAGGCGGAACTAAAAGGGGAGACCTTGGCGGGGACCTTCGTGGTTAAAGGCTACGAGGACCAATATAAAGGCACCTGGTCGGGCACGCGCTGAGCTTGACGCTCAATAAGTCTGGCGAGCGGCCGGATAGCGTGGGCGAAAATCCGTATATCTGGAAGACTGCTGCATGAATTCCTGATGCCGAAGTCGGGAACGCTTAGGGTTCAAAGAGATTACGAGGTGTGGAGCACAGTGACACCCCCGGTTTGTCGGCCCCCTATTCAACAGCACCCTGAAAGGCGTGCCACCCGTCGGCGAACGGACTGACGAACCAATTAGGTTCCTTGAGTCGGGTGAAGCAAGTCGCAGAAACCGGTGGCATCGCTGCGCGATGCTCCGTACTTTTAACAGTTCCGGGGGTGCGAGCACCCCCGGCTACATCTCTTTGAACCCTGTGGGTTCGAGCCACTCCCGCCCAGGTGAAAAACTCCCGTGTCCTCCGATTTGTCTAGTCCCGATTATTAACAGCATCGATGAGAAACCTCTACCGCTTTCCCGCTCCTTGGAGTGGGATCCGGGCTGTCCCCACCCGGAAGCGATCGCACCTCACTGGATGGTAGGTGCAAACCAGGATCTTGCTACCGCGCGTGCAATGGAACTAGCATCAAACCCATGTGGGAATCTTTGGACGTTTAGATCAGCAGTTTTTCTGCACCGCTTATGAGCTGGTTTCAACTCGATCCGAGCAGCTTGGCTAACCGATCTGTGTCCTCCGTCGCGGTGCCTTCGCTCTCCGCCTCGGTCGCCCGTGGAACATTGGGCTTTACGGTAGTGAGTCTTGCCGGGTTCGCACCTTGGGCGGTGTTTGGACGGTGGTTCCACAAAGCGGGTGGTGAGCTGGGGATGTATATCGCTTGCGCGGTGGTCTTTATCGGGCTCAGCGGACTGTGTCTGCATCGGCTGATTCTCGGTCGAGGTTCGCTCGTTCGATTCTATCAGCTGTTCAGTGTGGCCTTCACGCTCTACTCCGTCGCCTGGATCGCAGGCTGGATGGCACTGCGTGGTCACCCAGGGAGCGTCGTGGGATTGTTCGCCGGAACGGCGCTGATGGGCTGGATCCTCGTTCGAGCCTTCGAGGCGCGTGGTCAGCTCCTTCGGGTGGTGATGGCGCTTTTCGTCCTGAACTCCGTGGGATACTTCGTCGGTGGAGTAGTGGAAGGTGGTTTGATGAGAGCCCAGGGAATGTCGATTCTGGGCGTCGCGATCCAGAAATCGACCCAGGCTCGGCTGGCGATGCTCTCGTGGGGCCTTTTTTATGGGCTAGGCTTTGGCGCCGGCCTCGGTCTGGCGTTTCATTGGTGCCAGACCGAGGCGCGCGCTTTGATCGCGTCGCGTCTTCCCAAACCGCCTGCGTCTATTTAGGACGGCCCTCCAAGACGGTAAAGAAGGTGTCGATGTGGTGCATCGCGTTGGTTCGCCCCGGCTCATCCACGATGGCTTGCTGGACCAGTGACCGGAGGTCGCTCTGCTTCGCGGTAAACCGATCCTTGGCTGCCTCATACCGGCTCGCAGCGGTATCCTTCTGCAGCAGCTCCAGATCGTAGCGCATCTGCCGCTCGAGCAGGGGCAGCTCGGGAAAGTAGTCCCAGGGCACCGACTCCCGCACCTCTTCCGTCACCCACGAACAGAGGTCGAAATCCCCGGCCATCGGGAGATAAGTTCCATCGGGGAACGCCAACACCTCGGTGTTCCAGAGGCGCTCTCCTCCCAAACTGAGAGTGTAGTCCCAGTTGCCCAAGAGAATATGAAGGAAACGGAGATCGAGGATCAATTGCTCCGGGAACCCGGCATTCGTGAGTGCCGCGAGTTCGGCATCATCCAAAGCGCGACCGCCCATTCTTTCTCCCACGACCTCAGGATCGTCGAACAGCATGGCCTGTCGGGTGATGGTCCAGCGCCCCTCGGGCGTTTGGTTGGTGGGGCTGGTATCTCGAAACTCGATACGAGCCCGGCGGATGCGGGGAGCGACAAAGCCCAGCGTCTGCATCGCTTCGTACGCCAGCGCCTCGCGATACGTGCTCCGTTCGTCCCGGAGTCGCCCGATCGGCCCTCTTCCACCCTCGGCGCAATGAGTTGCGATCTTGATCTCGCGGGCATCGAAAAACGGTGTGTCCTTGCGGTCTTCCTTTCCGACTTTCAGGGTCAGCTTCGGGAAGGGACATTCCTGCAGGCTCGAGAATCCACGAACCCGCAGTCCGATGGGGATCTCGGTTCCACCCAGCACGGCGGTCCCCTGAAAGGGTGGCTTTTCTCGTTTGGGCGGGAAGATTCCATCCGGGAGACCGGCGAACGCGAGGTCGAAGTGCTTTTGGAGCGGACCGGTGATGATCAGGTCCACCACCGTTCGTGAGGAAAAGATGCTTGATCCAGAAGCCGCGACACTGCGGTAGAATCCGCGCGTTGACTCGGTATCGGCCTGATACGGGCTGGTGGCATTGGTCACTTCGAGCCAGGGTCCCGAGAGGTCGAAGGCCTGCTGCAAGGTGCCGGTGAAACTGAGCAGGACTTGGCCTTTGTCGCGGGAGATGGACAGGAGCGGTGGGACCGCATCCGCCAGCCCCTCCACGATCGATGACGCTGGCGCTGGCGACCCTTCGCTTTCGGCAACTTTTCCACGATTCTGATCTTCGGTGATGATCGCGGAATCCGCCGGCGTCGGAGGAGAGGCAAGGACGTGCGAAGTGATGAGCAAGAGACTAAGGAGATGGCGCATAGTATTGTCTGTCTGGCTGCTTCCCGGGCAACGCGACCTATTCTAACATGCTCTTTGGGTAGGGCAATGGTACGAAAGGAGTAGAGCTCCCATCATTCTCGCTGGATTCCCAGTTGATCGTGCGAGCGAGGGCTCCTAGGCTTTGACCGATGACGATGACGAAGACCGCCATTCCCTATCCGCCTTTGACGCCTGCGCTGGCGGTGAACAACGCTGCCCGGGCGATTGACTTTTATCGCGCCGCCTTTGGGGCGGTTGAGCTTTATCGGTTGATCGACCCCGAGTCCGGGAAAGTGGGGCATGCCGAGCTCACGATCAACGGCAGCCTGATCATGCTTTCGGACGAGTATGCATCGATCAACAAAGCGCCCGCCAGCCTGGGAGGAACGACGGTCAAGCTGAGCCTCCTGGTGCAGAGCGTTGACCGTTTTGTTGAACGAGCCCGCGTGGCCGGCGCCACGGTCGTGAGCCCGGCGGCGGACCAGTTTTACGGGTTTCGAAGTGCGTCCCTGCGCGACCCGTTCGGGCATGAGTGGATGATCCAGCAGGAGATCGAGAAGGTGACTCCCCAGGAAATGCAGCGTCGATGGGACGAGATGGTCAAGAACGAGATCTAAGACTAGCAGCCTGTCGGACTTCTACCCACCGGACGTAAGTCTGGCTGTGGAGCCCGTGTGTGCTGAGCTATCCCTTAGGGATCGTCGCGACAGGCTGCGTCCTTAGCGGTTCAACTTCTTCCCCGGACGGGATGGCAAGGGGCCCGAGTTTCAAACTACGATGGACGCAACCTCGACCTGAGGTGCGGGGAGAGTGGACGCGATGTGGGACCCGGAGGGAGGAGAAAACGTGACTCTTCATTTCATTATTTACCTTTCCAGGCTGGAGTGCTATCAAAACCTTAGATTCACCAACAAGGATGCATGAAAACTCTCACTTTATCTCTCTGGTCTGTGATCGTTCTTTCCTGCAGCATAACCTGCGCTCCGCTTCAAGCGGCACGGCTTTCCTCCGATTTTTCACAAGATGCGAACCCGTCAAACGGTTGGCAGTTCGGCTACAAAGTTCGTCTGCAAAGCGAGTTTGCGCTCTACCGGACTCGATACGAAGGCACGGTTGAGGAAAATACCCAAGCCTACTGGGGTTGGATCAGTGACTCGGAATCTTGGGTCCGACAGAACCTCGGGCCGAACGAATTCACGGTGCCGAGCCAGGGGACGTTCCCTGTTCATGCGGTCAGCGTGGCTCCGGGCTACCCGGAGCGAGAAGACAACTATGCAGTGGTACGTTACGTCATTCCTAGTGACGGTCGCTACCGGGTCGCGATCTGGGCCGAAGCGACGGGCGGTAGCGACGTCGATGTTCATGTCCGCCGAGACGATCTGGAATGGGTAGGCAAGAATCTTAATCCCGGCGAGACTCTCGGCTTCACCAACGAACAGTATTATGCCTCGGGTACCATCCTGGAAATCGCGACCGGTCGGGGTGATGATGGTTCAAACTATGGCGCGGTGCTTCAGTTGGATGCTCAGATCGACTCCCTTAACCAGACTCTGATCCCTTTCAGCGGCGGCCTTGCCTCGCAGTTTCCCTCCACAGTCCAGCCGACCAACTGCTGGTCTCTCGGTTATAAGACAAGTTGGGACGGCGACTTCATGCCTTATACCGAACGGTTCTCGGGCGAGGCCTATGGTAATGAGTTGGCCTATTGGGGCCGAGTTGCAAACACGGAGTCTTTTATTAGGAAGAACCAGAGCTCCAACGCCTTCACGGTGGCGGGGCAGGGAACCTTTCCGGCCCATGGTATCAGCGCGGCCCCAGGGCCGTTCGGCGGGGTTCCGGACAATTATGCCGTGGCTCAGTACCGGGTTCCGGCGGACGGCAATTATCGCTTTGAGGTTTTTGGCTACGCTTCCGGATGGAGTGACGTAGATGTTCACATCACTCAGGATGGAGTAGAACTTCTCGGTCGCAATCTGGTCGCACCGCAGGAAATTCATCTCAACGAACAGCGCTTTTTGGTCGGAGGGACTCTGATTGAAGTCGCGATCGGTCGAGGTGCTGATCAATCGAACTATGGAGCCATTTTCCAGTTCGATATGCAGGTAGAGTTGATTGCGGTGTCGAATCCTGGTGTTCCTGAGATCGTATTCGCCCCAGCTCGGGGACCTTTTCTAGGTGAGACCATGATTCACTTGACGAATCGCTTGGGGGTGGGGTTGGTCCATTACACCCTAGATGGATCCGTGCCGACTGCTCGTTCGCACGTTTACACGGGACCGTTCAAGCTTCGTCAGAGCACGCTGGTGCGGGCGGCTGTTTTTGTCGACGGAGTGGCTGCATCCCAGATCTACCTGGCCGCTTACCGTCGTGACGAGCCGCCGAATGGTGGGATCGCTTCCGACTGGCTGATTCGCCATTTTGGAGTGGGCTTCTTGGACGACCCAAAGGCCAAGCCCGAGGCTGATCCGGATAGTGACGGCAGCAGCAATCTGCGCGAATATGCCTCAGGTTCGGATCCCCGGGATCCCTTGTCCGGTTTCAGTCTGCGTATCAAGTCGGCTCCGTGCGTTCTCTTCTCGTCTGTTCCTGGCCAAACCTATCGGATACTGCGTCGGTCTCGTGCGAGTTTCGAGACTGTCGAGATCGGCCTGGTGACGGCGACCAGTAATGAGACGAGCTTTGTCGACACCTCGCTGGCGGAGGATGCGGGGTTTTACACCGTTGAGGCCGTGCGCTGAGCCTATGGAGTGCGGTAGATCTGTCTCATGCTTACCTTCAAAAACGCGGAATAGACAAGTCGGGCGATACTGACGTTTCTCACCTTGGCGGCAGGGTGCGAACCCGTAGGGGTCTAAGAGAATAGTCGTGGGTGCTAGTATCCACGGAATCGTTAAAAGTTACGGAGCACCGTGGAGCGATGCCACCGGCTTCTGAGGCTGGTACCACCGTATTCAAGGATCCTGATGCGTTGGTCGGTCCACTCGCCGACTGGTGGCACGCCTTTCAGGGTGCTGTAAATAAGGGACCAACCGACCGGGGGTGTCGCTGCGCTCCACGTCCCGGCTAATTTCTTTGAACCCTGCGGGTTCTCGGCCCGCGGATCCAGGAACTCAGCCGACGACCTCAGCACAAACAAGCCACACAGCCCGAGACACCACCAATGGGGGTGAGTCCGACAGTCTGCTAGTCAGATGAGCCGTTGGAGTTCTTGGCGGCGGGCGAACTTAGCACTTCCAGGGCTCGCAGCCCAGCGGCCGTCCGGGTTTCGACGCCCAGTTTTCCAAAGATCTCCAGAACATGCTTTTTGACGGTGGCTTCACTGTTTCCCAGGATGGTTGCGATGTCGGAGTTGGTCTTGCCCTGACACAGCCAGAGCAAGACCTCCGCGACTCGAGGTGTCAGCCCCAATTCACGCTCGAGCGGGACTGCCGAGTCGAAGTTGGGATTAAACTCGGGCACCGATTGCTGTTGGTGACGCGCTAACCGCGACCGAATGGCACCCAGAAGGTCCGCCTTGCGCACCGGCTTCGTGAGATAGTCATCGGCTCCCATGTTCATGCCGGAGCGGATGTCTGGCTTTTCCCCTTTGGCGGTCAGGAAGATAAAGGGAATTTTCGAAGTGTTCGGATCCGCCCGGAGGCCGGAGATCACACCGTAACCATCCAGCACCGGCATCATGACATCGCACAATACCAGATCCGGCTTCTCACGTCGGGCCAGTTCCAGGCCCGCTGCTCCGTCGGCGGCCTCGAGCGGTTGAAATTGTTCCAGACGCAGGATCATGGCCAGGTTCCGGCGCATCTCTGGTTCATCCTCGATGACAAGAATCTTTTGCATGGTCGATGGTGGTTAGTCAGTTTGGCTGATTGCAGACGTTGAAATCGGAAGGGTCACCGTGACATTGGTTCCTTCTCCGACGGCGCTCTGAATGTGAATCGTCCCCCGATGCAGATCTACGGCACGTTTGACGATGACCAGTCCCAATCCTGTTCCCGGTCGGTCCCCAACGTTCTGCCCTCGGTGGAAGGCTTGGAAGATCCATTCCAGGTCGGGTTCAGGAATACCTATGCCGTGATCCTTGACCCGGATCGTGAGTTCGTCGGCATCGCATCGCAGTTCCAGCAGCACCGGCTCTCCGCCGCGTGAGTATTTGACGGCATTGGTGATCAGATTGGTGAGGATGTGTCGCAGCAGGCTCTCGTCCGCCTCGACGCTCGGCGGGATCTGATGCAGAGTAGGCTCGATGGGGCAGCGACGGTGAGTGGCGGAGTGCAGTTCATCCACCAGGTGCCTCACAAAAGCGCCTAGGTCCAAGGCTCCGGGTTTGAACTCCAAGCGCCCGGAGTCGAGTTGGCCGATCAGCAAAACCTCCTCCATCATTCCGGCCATCCGGCCGGTGCTTTTGACAATCGAACAGAGATGCTCCTGCCGCTGTTCCGGCGAGAGGCGGGGGAAATAGTCAGACAGGATTTCGGCTGAAGACTGAATGACCCCCAGGGGCGTTCGGAATTCGTGGGACACCATCGACACGAAATTGCTTCTCAGCAGTCCTAGCTCCTGCTCGCGGGCGAGCATCCGGCGCAGTTCTTCCTCGGCCTGCTTCCGTTGGGTAATGTCGAGTAGCACCACCAGGATATGCTCCTTTTCCTGGACCTGGATGATGTCCATGGAGAGGAGCATCGTGCAGCAGGAACCGTGTCGATTGCAGAGCTGTATTTCCCGGTCGCGGAGAGATCGCTTGGACCTTAGTTCCGACCAGACCTGCTCCCGCTCCGCCGGATTGGGCCAGAGCCCGAGATCCAGTGAGGTGCGCCCGACAATCATTGGATGGCTCACCCCTAACCAGTGGACAAAGGCATCGTTGGCTTCCACAAACTGGCCGTTGGTCAGGTCGAGAATGGCCATCAGGGCAGGGCTGGTTCGGAAGGCCGTGCTGAAGCGCGCCTGACTCTCGCTCAACCGCGCCGCGCTTTCCCGCAGGCGGCTTTCTGAACGTTTTCGCTCGATCGCCAGGGCGGTTTGTTCGGCAACGAAGGTCAGCAGCCGCTGTTGCTCCTCTCCGTAGGCGTCGGGATTGTGAAAGTCCTGAACCACCATGACTCCGATGGTTTGGCCCCGGATTACCAACGGGACCCCGAGCCAGACAGCCGACACACTTCCGTGTTCCACCTGCCACTCGCTGGGCTTGGGCGGGTTCAACATTTGCTCGCGTGTGACCAGCAGAGGTTTTCCGGTCCGAAAGACATACCCGGTCAGGCCCCGGCCAAGATGGCGAGGCGGGGGAGGGGGGTCTTTCTCATCGCGATGGTAAACGAAGTGGTGCAGACCCGTTTCCGGCTCGTGCAAGGCGATGTAGAAGTTGCGCGCTCCAATCATCCGGGCGACCGCAGCATGGATCTCCACGTACAGGCTCTCCAGATCGTCCACCGTGTTCACGGCCTCTGAGATCCGGTAGATGGTGCGTTCAATCTGCTCCCGACGCTTGCGCTCGGTGATGTCGTTCACCATCGCCTGGATCATCTTCCGACCACCGAGATCCATGGCGGTGAGGAGCACGTCCAGCATGATGCGGCGCCCGTTCGCCCCGATGGTAAGCCACTCGAAGCGGGTGCTTCCCTGTCGGAGGCAATCCCCGATGTGCCGCTCGGCCGCGGCCGAGGAAGTTTGGCCATCCGGCTGCAGCGGGGGAGCGAACTCCGCCGGATGGTGTCCGATGAGCTCCTTCTCGCTGGTGTACCCCAGCATGCGGACGGCAGCGGGGTTCACATCGAAGAACGCCTTGTCGTCCTGGAGCATGACCCCTTGGCTGGAAAGTTCGAAAAGCGTCCGATGTTTCAGCTCCGAGTCCCGCAGGGCCTGTTGCGTTCTCTTGCGCTCGATCGCCTGGGTGATCTGTTCGGCCACGAACGTCAGGAGGCGCTTCTCTTCCTCACCATAGGCGTGCTCATCCTGGTAATCCTGAATGGCCATGACTCCGATCGTCTTGTTCCCGATGGTGAGAGGGATTCCCAGCCACACAGCCGCCACGTGGCCGAAGGCCAGATACCACGTTGATTGATCCTCGGTGACACCCGGTGGCCGCTTCTTTTCCATCTCGCTGCGCCGCGCCAGAAGTGGCAGGCCGGTGCGCAGCACATAACCGTTCATGCCACGGTCCACCACATACGGCGCAGGACGCGCATCCATCTCGTCGACGTGGTAGGCGAAGGCGTGCTTTTGGCTGCCGGGCTCCGGGAGCAAAAGGTAGAAGTTGCGCGCCGGCATAAGTTCCGCCACGGCCTCATGGATTCGGGGGTAGAGATCCTCGGGTTCCTTGGCCAGGTGAGCAGACTCGGAGATCCGGTACAGCACCCGCTGGCGAAGAATCTCCAGATTGCGCAGCCGGTCCGAGATGTCCCGGCAGACGGTGGCCACCAAGGGCTTTTCGCCGGTTTGGATCGCCGTCAGCATGACGTCGAGCAGAATGGGGCTTCCGTCCATGCGGCGTGCCATCCATTCAAACGAATGGTTGCCTCGCCGCAGGACCTCGTGATGCATCGCGGCGGCTTTCCCCCAGGCATCCTTCCCATCCGGTTGGGTGGGCGCGGACAGTTCGGCCGGGTGGGTCATCAAAAGCCGTTGCTTGTCCGGGCTGCGCATCAGCTCGACCGCAGCCTGGTTGCAATCGGTGAACACCTTCTGCCGCGGATCGTACAGGAAGATCGCGTCGCCGCTGCGTTCAAACAGGAGCCGGAACATCTGTTCACTCTGATCCGGAAGGCTCACGTCGACACTACTCCTTTGGGTGTATTGTGGCGCGCGGTCAGCGCGGCTATAGCTGGGCGTGTGACGGCGAACCCGATCGCCACCCGGTGAACCCAAGCAAGGGTCCTCGGAGTGCCGGCGACGGAAGTTGTGAGAGCGTTACGGATCGCTGCGGATGCCATCAGTGTGGACATTTTCGCAAGAAGGCCGAAGACGTCAAGTGCGCTCACTGCCGTTCCTAAGTGACTTTGAATATGAAAACGTTGACTGCTGCTGGGACGATTCCCGCACCGACCGTGATTCCTGGTGTTGTGTCCAATGCATTCTCGGTTCTGGCGGCGTGCCGTCGTCCACGGATCCGGATTGTCCTTCCTACTTCGCTGCCTGCTTTGGACGCTTCGCGCCGCCGGTATCTTCGAGAGCTGCGCGCGGCTGAGCTGGCCTCGTGGCAGGCCAGCGGTGGAGATTACGTTCGTGCCAGTGCGCTGCGAGCCGTCCCTTCCAGATCAGCCTAGCGGTTCGCGGGTTTGGCCCGAAACTCCACGAAGCGGCTTCGGTGCCAGGCGAATTGGAAGTTGAGCGTCCTGGCGCCAGTCTCCGGAGAGAAGGAGAAGACGAACTGGCGCTGGGGATAAGGAGGACGCGGGTCGTGGAAGTGGATCGTGCGGTCCTGGTCATCGGAAATGCGCACCAGCGTTAGCCGATGGTCATCGGCGGTTTCACGCAGGTCCACCGCGAGATTCATCTTCGATTTGTCGACCAGCCAGCGAAACGGCTCGGGGAGCTCCGCGTTCAAACCCGAAAGCGTCTTGAGGCTCAATGCATTGTCTCCGAGGCCGCGAGTATCGCTCAGTTTTATCACCTGTTCTGGACGGGGTATTTGAAAACCTTTCCAAACGATGAGTTCGGCAGGGGCGTAATCGTTGGTTCGCGAGAGCTCGAAGCGCAGCTGCCAGGCAGGTTCCGAACTCCAAAGAGCTCCGATCATCGCGGCATGCAAACGGGCACCCGCCGGGCCGTTCGGTTCACTCCAAGTCGCCAGTTCCATGGGAGACCACTCGTTCCCCGTGGCGTCGGAAATCTCCACGCTGCGTATGGCCCACGGCATGCCTGACCCGGAGAGTCGCTGAGCGTCGAGGACCCATTGGGTGGTGGGGAACGCGCTCCATTTCGGCGTCGACGTGGCGGGATTGAGAACGCCTTGGGCGTTTGTTGCAAAGCTGGTCAGCCGCAGGCTCAGATCGGCGTTGGTGCGCAGGATCGGTAGGGATTCGGGCACCCATTCAGCAAAAGGGCCTGTCACCGGATTCGTGATGCTGAGCTCGGTGGCCAACTGCCAGGCTCCTTGAGCATTCTCGTAAAGGAAGCCCAGCCGAAGACGGCCTCCTCGCCTGGGAAACGCGTCGAGGTGCCACGCCGTCATCTGCGCGCGGTCGAAGCCCATGGTTCCCGAATTGAACATCCCATCGAACGTGGAGCCGTCGTCGCTCGTCACCACCAGGCGGCCCAGGTGGATTTTGGAGTCTTCGGGGATGTTTTCGCGCGCCGCCGCGAGGAACAGCGCATCCTTGCCGTTTTTCGTGCTCATGCTGATCGATCCAGACTCCCTCGAGGAAACCAACTGGCTGCTCCAGGATTTCGGAAGCAAATGCAGTAGGAGGCGATCGCGGAATCGAAGTGGGCGGGCGTACCGGAACGTGACGTGATCCGCGAACTCCACGTCCATGATTCGAAGGATGGAGCCGTCCGATAGAACGCCGCTGACCGCTGAGCCGGGGTTTTTTGGAGCCAAAATCGCCACCGAGGCCCCTAGGGTGAGGAGAAGCAGCGCGCCCAGACTCAGGGACATCTTGAGCTTGGCCAGGGCCATGGCTTGGAGGGTGGAGGTGACGAGGGGAGGTAAGCCTATGCTGGCTGTGCCGCTCGCGGCCGCAGCCGCCACGGAGGTGGCCAAGCTCGCGGGTGCGGCTTCCACCGAGTGGGAGAGGAGCAGGGTAGCCAGCGTTGCGGATGAGACGGTGATGCCGCGCTTCGTCAGCAGCGTTCGGAGCTTGTCCAGCGCCCGGGAAAGGCGCTTTCGAGCCGCGACCTCCGTGGTGTGCAGGATGTTGGCCACTTCTTGATGGGTCTTTTGCTCGAAGAATCGCAGCGTGATCGCATCGCGATCCGCCTGGCTCAGGCTGGCGAGCATGTCGTTGAGCTCCGGCGAGATCTGGTTCCAGAGCGCGGCGTCGTGGCTTTCGGAGGGCAGGGAGGACATGTGGGCGATCTCCTGTTCGTGCAGTAGTCGACGGTTGGCGCTCCGGCGCGCGTTTTTGGCGGCGAAGCGCACCGTTTGGAATAGCCAGCCGGAGAGGATGGTTTCGGCGGGGAGATGCTTGGCCTTGCGAGCCAGCAGGATGAAGGCTGTCTGAGTCAGCTCTTCGGCCAGGTGAGCATCGGGGGTTTCACGTCGGGCGACGGAGTACACGTGATGAACGTGGCGGGCAACGAGTTCCGCGAAAGCCTGTTCGCATCCGGTGTCCGCGTAGCGCCTCAGCAGTGTCTGATCGTCTTCGATTTCACTCATATCTACCTAGGTCATGTCCGACCCGGGCCGAGTGTGACAGGAAAACGATGGGGTGGCGATGGAGCGATGATCAGCTATGGGTGGGCGTGGTCGGTAGTCGCGAAACGGGGAGGGGAACCTGCTAAAGCAGGAACTCCATACGTCCCCCGGGCCTTGATGATCATGGAAACGCTAGATCCCGTGCCGGTGGACCAATGTTCACGGCTTCAGGCGGACGAAAGAACCATAAACCTCATCGGATCGATGTTCGATCAAGACTCTTCTTACCTCACTGGCTTCGCCACCAGCAAACGGGCGGAGTGGGGTGGTAGCGACGCGATGCGGTATTCGCCTTCGTGCACGCCCAGATCTTCGCCGGTCCAATAGTCGGTCAACCGGGACCGTTTAGGTAGTTGGAACGTGCGCGGGACGGGCTGATCACCCCAGTTGAACACGGAGACCATCAGGCGATCGTTGAGCTGAGTGATCCCGACTTCGAATCGGTCGTCATCGAAGCGCGCGCAGACGCCTGTTGGGGGAACCAGTTTCTTCAACATGGCGGCCCGCCGGGGCGTGATCTTGGTGAGATCATCCCCGCTCAGCAGCATGCCTCCGGTGGCGTAGATCAAGGTAGCATGGAATTGATACTCATGATCGGGGACCTTGCCGGTCGTGGTCGGCTTGCCGCCCGCGTCCATGACATCCGCCGAGCCTCCGTCATGGAGCACGACGCAATCGGGATCGTTCCACCACAGCCGCCCGTTCTGCCAGCCTCTCAACAAGTTCTCTCGTCCGATGCTTGTGAAGCTCGCCCAGTTTCTCTCGATATCGAGGGAACTGCGGGAGGCGTGGATGAGTCCGAGCGAGGGCCAGATGGGGTGGTTGCAGCCCATGATCAGGCTTTTCCCGGCGCCTCGACGAATGGCTTCCATCCCGCGTCGGTACGCTTCCACCCGCGTCGCATGCGGATCGTGGCGATGTCCCCCCGGGATGGTCGCCCAATAAGTGGCGTCCAGCTTGAAATAGGTGCAACCCCACTCCTGACGCAGAGTCCTGAACAAGTCTTCCAGCCAGCGTTGCGCTTCCGGATGGGTGCCATCCAGAGAATACCACGGGCCCAGGCGCCAGCCGCCAAAGCCGACACGATCCGAGCGCAGAGGCTGGCCGTGATCATCCTTAACGAACCAATCTCGATGCTCTCGAAAGAGGCGCGACTGTTCGCTGGCGATAAACGGTGCCACCCAGATCGCGGGCTCGAATCCGCGTTCGCGGATTTGTCGCAGGACCCCGCGGACATCTCCACCAAACGCTTTGCCAGTATCCAGCCAGTCTCCCATCCAGGGTTGGTAACCGTCGTCGATCTGGATGTAGCGCAGCTCCGGCAGATTCTTGGCGCTCCAGTCGAGATTGTCGGCGATGTTCTGCGCTGTCACCCGGGGCCCGAAGCAATACCAGGAGCACCATCCGGTGGGCACCGGGTTGTGCTTGAGTCGCGCGTGATTGCGCGAGATGGCTGAGGCGAGCCCATCGAAAAGCATGTCGCGCTTGGCTCCAGAGAGGACTACTAATTCTTCCAGCTCCCACGATTTGCCGGGGGCCAGCTCGAGGTTCTCGGTTTCCAGGACGGCCTGTAGGCGTTGTCCGTTGAAGTGGAATTTGCCGTTGAAACGGCGGCACGATGAAAAAGCTACCAGCGTGCGATCGAACTCGGGCGGAGCCACCATGATCATGCCATACACAGTCCGCGAGCCGGCAGGCTCGGGGAGTCGATAGTGACCCCGGTCCGTATAGGAGCCGACGTCCTGAGGGCTGGCCAGCGTTCCGGCGGTTTGGGAGAGCATCTGGAATCCTTCGCCATACACGGGGGTGCTTCCGCTCAGCCCGTGAGCCAGGTCAAAGAGAACCACTTCCCGAACGTGCACCGAGTGGGTTCCGGTGTTGCGCAAGGTCCAGCGGCAGCGGTTCCCAGCCCAGCGGTGGTTGAGCCGAAGAGCCTCGCTGCTTTCGCCTTCGAGCACCCGCACGACCTCACCTGGGTTAGCACGCAGGCTTTCGGGGAGGGGATTCGGTCGCGAAGCGGCGCTGAGATGCAGAGAGCCACTGATTATGAGCAAGGTCAGCGTCGCTCGGATCCGAGTGAAAAGATGGCGCGATGGCATCCAGTCATTTACAGGCTATTGAACGACCGTGTCCAGCGTGTGGTGAGGGGGGAAGGGACGAGTGATGAGTGATGAGTGAAGAGTGAGGAGTGACGAGTGAGGAGTGACGAGTGACGAGTGACGAGTGACGAGTGACGAGTGACCTCCAGCCCACGTCGTAACTTGAGGACGGCTTCTCCGGACGGTCCCCATTCGGCCACTTCAACTCATCACTCATCACTCGCCACTTCCCCGATACATCGAAGCCTGGGGCGCGGGTGCGGCGCTCAACGAACCATCGATCGGTTGAACATAGAGCAGTTCGATGGTTTTGTTGTGTCGTTCGATGACCAGCGCAGCGCCGTCCGGCGTGAAGCCGATGTTCCAGCCGCTCTCGGGTTTGCTGATGGCGGTCACCTCCCGGTAGGTATCCAGCCTCCAGAGCTTGAACTGGGTGGTGCCTTCGATGCTTGCCAGAGTTTTCCCGTCGGGCGAGAAAGCGACATCGCTCACCTCCTGCAGATGCCCGATCAGTGTTTGGATCTCTCGACCGGTGCTCACCTCCCATAGTTTGATGCGTGCATCCACTCCCGCCGTGGCGAGTTGGGTGCCATCCGGCGAGAAATTCAGTCCTTTCACATACTCGGTGTGTCCCGTGAGCACTTTTTCCTCCCCGGTAAACGTGTTGTAGAGAAACGCGTCGTAGGGGAAAGTCTGGCTCAGAGCCAGCCAAGTGCCATCTTGGCTGAGTGCGGTTCGGTAAGTTGGCAGACGTCGGGTGGAGAACGATCGGAGCCGCTTGCCGGTGGAGGTGTCCCACAAACTGGCTTGCCCGTTGGTTCCGATGGCGTAGCAAATCTGGGCGCCTGGGTTGAAGCCTTGTCCATGAAAGTCGGTTCGAGCATAGCCCGGACAATCTTCGAGGAGGATCTCCCGCTGCAGAGTTAAATCGTGTCCGGAGCGGACGGACATCGCGCCTTTCGAACCAGGCAGGGAGTACACCGAACCGCCATCGGGGCTAAACGCGGCAAAGATTTCATAAGCTTGAATCTCGGCCAAAGGCTGGTCCAAGCGATCGCGACTCAACAAGCGGGTGCGGCTAATGTCCTTCCCTTGTTCGAAGGTGAGGAATCGCTTGCCATCGGGCGAAAACGGCACCGCTGCGTGATACATGCTGGTCGGGTAGGCCGCTTCGCCCCGGATGGACGGGTTCCAGACCATGAGCCGAGCATCCTTGCCTCCAGTGATGATCCGTTGACCGTCGGGGCTGAAGGCGCCACACCACACCTCATCGTAATGCCCGTGCCAGAGGCCCAGCGGCTGGAGGTCGGGAACCGACCAGAGCCGCAGCGACCGATCCGAGCTCGTGGAGAGGAGCGTGCGATTGTCCGGGGCAAAGGTCACCGCCCAAGCCTTGAGCCAGTGTCCTTCCTCGAGCATGGTGGCGGCGCGCGCCGGTGTTTCCTTAACTGCCGCTTCGTCTTCGCTCTCCGAACTCCTCCCCCGGCCTGAGTCGTTGGGGGCTGCCAGGTCCCAGAGCTGGATCCTTCGGTCCATGGTGGCGGCGGCGAGATATCGTCCGTCGTTGGAGAAGCGCAAGGTCCAGGGCACGCCCGGAGTGGTTGCCTCGAACCGCTTTCGCCGGGCTTGGCGGTCCCACACGATGACGCTGTTCTTTTTGCCGCCGGCGGCCAGCAAAGCTCCGTCGGGAGAAAGGCTGATGGCGCGTCCGATGAACGGGAGGGTTTCGAGCCTCTCACCTGACTCGTAGTCCCAGACGCTGATTTCACCCGCCGGTTCAAAGAACCAGGGGCTCGCGGTGCTGATCGCCACCCAGGGTTTGGTTCGGGCTAGGCTGGCGAGCCGGCCGGGGAAGTCGCGAATGCGCTCCCGGGTGCTTCGATTCCACAGCGCGATCCGGTCATGTTTCCATGGAGTGAGCAGCCGTGAACTATCGGGGGTGATCTCGACAAACCAGCCCACCGTGTCGATTTTCCATTCCGCGACGGTTTCCATCGATGGAAACCGGTGCAGCCAGACCGAGTGATCCATGCCTCCGCTCGCCACCCATTGGCCGTCGGGCGAAACTTGGACTGCGCAGACCGTGGAGCCGTGGGCCTTGATCTCAAGCAGTTCGTCCCCTTGCGCTCGGCGGCTCAGGAAATACCATTCGAAGCCGCGCAGATCGCGACCCTGTTGCTGCGGGTCGTGGCGCGCCAGCAGACGCCGTCCTTCCGGCAGATCGCCGCGCTCAATCGCGGACGAAGCGGCATTGAGATCGGCGGCGTATTCATTCCGGGCGGCCACGTCCGCGTTCGTCGAGGCCGTTACTCGCTCCGCCTCGGCTCTTCGCCATTGCCACAGCACTCCGCATGCTCCGAGCAGGACGGCCAGAGTGAGGGCGAAGGTGAGTAGGGCGATGGCGGGGTGCCGACGACTCCAACGCCAGGCCCTTTCCAGCGGGCTGACGGCCTGAGCCCGAATGGGCACGTTGGAAAGGAAGCGGGTCAGTTCATCGCCCAGTTCCTGGGCGCTGGCGTAGCGACGATGCGGAGGTTTCTCGAGGCACTTGAGGCACAGGGTCTGCAGGTCGCGCGGGATTGTCGGATTCAGGCGTCCGGGCGGGATCGGCTCCAGGGTTTCGACTTGGGCCAGGATGGCGGGAATGGAGTCACCGAGGAAGGGGGGGCGTCCGGTCAGTAGGTGATACAACACCGCGCCGAGCGAATACACATCGCTGGCCGGCCCCGTTGCCGAGTGATCACCGCGCGCCTGTTCCGGCGGCATGTATCCGGGCGAACCCAAGGCCTGACCGCTCACCGTGAGATTTCGCTCGCTCCCTGTTTGCCGGGCTAGGCCGAAATCGGTGACCTTCGGTTGGTCGAAGGGATCGATGATGATGTTGGAGGGCTTGAGATCGCGATGCAAAATTCCCTGCTCATGAGCGTGCTGGACGGCCAGGGCCACATCGCGAAGCCAGCGGGCGGCTTGTTTGGGGGCGATGGAGCCGCCGTGGACCAGCCAGCTGAGGTCTTGTCCATCGACGAACTCCATGGACAGATAGGGCAGACCCTCAATCTCCCCCACTTCGTAGAGAGTGACGATGTTGGGATGATGCAGTTGGGCGGCGGCGGTGGCTTCCGCTTTGAATCGCAGCAAGGCTTCCCGTCCGGCAAAGCCGCCTCCGATGAGCATCTTGAGGGCCACGACTCGGTTCAGGGGCAGATGCCTGGCCCGGTAGACCACCCCCATTCCACCGCGGGCGATCCGGCTTTCCAACAAGTAGTCACCGAACGCTTTGGGTAGATCCTCCTCAAGCTCTTCGAAGTCCGCGGATCGATCGGGAACCGGCGTCAACGAAACCGCCATCAAACAGCGAATGCAATGACCTGTGCCGGCGTCCAGAGGACCCTGGCATTTAGAACACAAGGCGGGCGGTGGCGTCACTGGATTCACTTGCGAAGGGGGCTGTCGGCTCCCGAGATGTCTGGGTAGGCGCGCTGGCCCGCTCCTCTCCGGGAGGAGGTGCATCGGAAGGAATCCCCAGGTAGCGAGTCATCGAGTGGTATTGGTTGCATGGCCACTAGGTGATTACGGAAAATTGGGAAGCGCTTACGTAAAATTGTTGCCGGCCACGGTGATTCATCGAAGCGCAGCCATCAGGTGATTCATTTCGAGGTCCGTGTCCGCCTGATGCGACAAGGTCTCCCCGATTTCAGATCGGACCAGCTCCCGATAACGGTGACGCAACCGGTGCACGGACACCGCCACCGTGCCGGCGCTCATTTTCAGCTGGGTCGCCAATCTTGCGTAGTCCCCAGGTTCTGCCTCTTGCGACAGATAAGGGCTGAGGTGTACGAAGTGGGTTTGCTTTCCCGATTCGGCGGCCTCGGTCTTCAGTCGCTGGAGGGCGCGTTCCAAGACCGTCAAGGCCCAATGGCGGTCGAAGTCTTGTTCGGGGGATCCGGCGCCAGGGCTGGCCACCAGCTGGTTCTCCAATTCGGGGTCCTGGATGGAGAAGTGGAATGCTTTACCCCCGCGCTTCTGACTGTGGGCTCGATGGTATTCGTTGGTGATAAAGCGGCTGACCATCGTGAGGAGGAACGACCGGAACCGGGCGCGCTCCGGATCCACGTCGGCCAGCCAATTCTTTTCCAAGAGCCTTTCGAAGAAACTCTGAGTGAGGTCCTGGGCTTCCTCGGGAGAGGAGCCACGACGTCGCACGTAAGTGTAGATCGGACGCCAGTAGTTGCGGCAAAGCTCTTCGAGGGCAGCCATTTGGGCCTGATCATCGCGCGCGGCTCGCAGCACGACCGACCAATGAGTGGTCGCGAAATCCGCCGGGGTGCCGGCTGGGCCCGTTCGGTGATCGGATTCGCTCATGTGGAACATACTTTAGCCCAATCGACACCACTAGCGCAAGATAAGGTCAGTGCTAGCAGGTTGTCTTCGTGCGTCCGCCAGACCTGAGTTCGGCCTGGAACCTTACTTGTCTGAGGAGAGGCAGTGGAAACGCCGCGACAGGTTGCCGGCGCGCCTCTACCCGGTGGGATTGCCTCAGAATGGGACTGGCGTTCCCGCCGGCTGACCCTATTGTCCAAGGACTGGGTCGTGACGTGATGCGAGCATGACTGTAGGTTGTATGGCTGACTCCTCAAAACCATCGTCCTCTGAAACCTTCCGCAGCTTGTTTAAGCGGTGGGTGATCACTACCTTGGCGGTGGCATTCTTGGTGGCCTCGCGGATGGTAGATGGGATCCGCTACGACAATCTGGAGGCACTTCTCCTGGCGACGCTCAGCTTGAGCTTGCTCAACCTGTTTATTCGGCCGGTTCTCCTCCTGCTCTCGCTGCCTCTCCTGCTCTTGACCCTGGGGCTCTTTACCTGGGTGATCAACGCGGGACTGTTGCTCTTCGTGGGACGCCTGATCAGCGGTTTTCACGTCGACGATTTCGGTTCGGCCATGTGGGGCGCACTGGTTATCAGTGTCATCTCCGTTGTGCTAAACGTTCTCACCGGTGGCACTCGGGTAAAGGCTTCTTTCGTAGCTGCGCCTTCGGCCGGAGCGGGGCCGAGCGCGGGGCGTCGGAAGATCGATTCGGACGGGGATGGCCCGGTGATCGATGTTTAGCTAAGTAAGGCGGAAGACGCCTCAGGCGAGCCGGTATCCGGCTCGTTGCGTGGGGATGCCTTCCGAATTGAACATGCGCTCGAAGTCGGTGGTGACCGCGGCGAGATCGGCCGGGGTGGGAACTTCGGCAAATCGAGGATTGGCCTTGAACGATTCCACCATCTGCTGGAAGTAGTCCAGGTTGTCGGTTCGCAGCCACACGTGACCATTCGGGACGAGGGCCTTGGCGGCTTGCTGGGTGAACGCCTCGCAAATCAGCCGGCGATCCCTGTGTTTGCGCTTGGGCCAGGGGTCAGGAAAATAGACGTGGATCGCTGAAAGTGATCCGGGCGGGATGAGGTATTGCAGGAGATAGGCTGCTTCGAGTCGGATCACTCGAAGGTTTTTCAGCCCCAGCCGAAGACCTTTTCGATCCAGCTTCTTGAGTCGGCCCAGCAATCTTTCCACTCCGAGAAAATGAGTGCCCGGATGGCTCTGTGCCCACTGCGCCATGAAGGAGCCATCACCGGAGCCAAGTTCCAGCTCAACCGGAGCTTCGGTGGGAAAGAGTTCCGACCAAGAGAGTGGCTCGACGATGCTCCTCGGCTGGAAAATCAGCGAGGCAGGGGTTGGAAGTGTGGCGGTGCTCACTCGGACCAGAGCTTGGAATCTTGACGGATGTACCAGCGTTCGGTGCCCCCGGGAACGCGAATCTCCGCCATGGCCCGATAGCCGCCGTCGGGCTGAAGCTCAATCGTCAACGGCCAGGCCAGGTGTCGTGGATTGTAATCCCTTTCCAAGCCCAGGTCCTCGATGGTTTGGGCGTAGCGTCGATTCTTGGCGTGATAGGCTCTTTGGGCGTAGTAGGCCTGATAGAGATAGGCTCGACCGTAGGCGGTCAGATCGTTGAGCAACTTGCCTTGGCCGGGAGGCGCCGCCGTAAATTGGACATATCCCCACTTTTCGGGCCGGTGCATGTCGACGATTCCGATCGGAGACCACACCCAGTTGTCCTCGCGCTTGCCGGGGACTTTCACATACTGGCCATCCACAATTTTGGTGCGCCATTCCACGCGGGAGAAATTGACTCGCCATTGGTCGCCCTCCTGAGGCGGGCAGGGACGATGGGCGTATTCGCTGAGGGCTTTCCAGGGAAAAGCCATTTCCAGAGTCCATCCCCGGTCGCGATCCTTGGGATTGTTGTTCGATCCTTGGATCTGAACGGCGGTTTGAATGCCCACCAAATCCCATTCGTTGCGAGCTTTGCCCCCGTCCTTGTAGGGCTTGTCCAGGAAGAGATCCCAGAGGGTATTGAGGGTGTTCAGCTCAAACTCGTAGTACTCGTGATTGTCCCCGTTGGGGTCGATGAACACCTCGAAGTCGTTGTCCTGGAAGATGACGGCGTCGCGTTGAGTGATGGTTCCCCAGACGTGCGGCTCCGTGAGTTGCGCGGCCACATAAAAAAAGTTGTCATCCCACGCCATCCTCACGAAGGTCTTGTGGCGGGGGTGGGTGTTGCCCGATCCCTGAATGTCCACAAAATCATCGGTCGGTAGCGCGGTTGTCCAGATCGGATCGTTCAGAGCTCCGTCAATGATCGGCGGCGTCTCCGTCTTCGAGCACAGGTAGCGGCGCGGGCTGATGTTTTTCAGCGAACGCCAATCCCCGATGTCGGCAGCAGAGACCTGGCTGATATTCTCGATAGCAGCCCCAAACAAGATCAACACGATAGCGGCATTAATCTTCACAGGGAGAGATGTAACCTGGAAGACGCGCGGAAGGCTAGTCCGCATTTTAACTACCTCGCAGGGAGGTGGATCTAGCGTTTGGCCTGGGGTGCCGCTGCCGAGGCTCGAGGCAGAGCCCGACTGATGAAGCTCGACTGACGGGCGCGGCGCGCGCGTTGCTGGTGTACCCAGAAGCAGCCCATGGCCCCAACCAACATCACGCTCGCGAGGATCAGTTTGGTTCTTGATCGGGCCCCTGGTCCCTCGGTGGATTTGAACGGTGCCGCCGCTACGGTAGGAGCCGAGGCCGCGGCCGCGAGCGGTGAGGCCGTGGGCTGGCGGGCGTGAACAACCATGGATGCGGTGGGCGCTGATTTCGTCGAGGAGGTAGAGGCCTGGCCTGTTGCCGCGGCTGCCGCGGTGGGTTGAGGCCGGGTGGACGGAGCCAGATTGGCAGCGGCAGTGGCAGCGGCAGTGGCAGCGGCGACGACAGCGGGACTGGGGTTGGCTGAGGGGGCTGTCGGTGTGTTCGGCAACGGCGGCGTTTGGACTTCCACCGAGGCAGGCTGAGCCGCCTGAGTCGCGAGCGGCAGCGCTGTGGCTGCAGGAAGTTTCGAAGCGGCCGGAGCCGCGGGAGCCGGAGTCGGCGCGGGAGCGATCGGCGCGATCGACGCCGTGGGAGCTGGAACCGAAGCGGGGGCAGTCGCCGGGGCTGGGTCGTTGGACACCGGCTGCGCAGGCGCGCTCGGAGCGGGTTGCGGAACGGGTGACCCCGCGGGCGCGGTTGGAGTGCCGGCGGCGGCCGAGGCTGCGGTCGCAGTTGATGGTAAGGAAACCGCCTGGCTTACCGCCGTCGTCGGCGGGCTGATCGCGGTGAGGGGGCCGGCTGACGCTGTTGATGGAAGGCTGCTTTTGGAAATCGGAGGAGGAGTCGCCGGCACCCCGGCGGTGGGCGCGGGGCTCGGGCCGGTGACGGCTGGGGGCACGGAAGAAGCAGCTGCGGGAGTGCTGGGGGCGGGAGCGGATGGCGAGGAGGAGTGGTTGGGGCCGATCGGGTCATTTTCCCGCGCGACGGATTCTCGGGTGACAATGATGGAAGGAACCCGCCGGGGCGGAGTGGTGGTCACGCCAGGCTTGGAGAGCTCCTCATCGTCGAGGTCTGGGCGTGAACGTGCCAGGGAGGACGGCCGAACGCGCGCCTTTTCTGAGGGCGGGGGGAGGATGAGCGATTCCCCGGGCTGGGTCACAGAATACGCCGCGAAGTGTCCTTCGCGTAGCACAAATGCCGTGATGAAGGGCTGGTTTTTGGTGGTGAGTTCAGCGCCCAGCTGCCGGTAGGTGGTGTTGATCTCCTGGTCGAACGGCGTCCCGCTGATTTTGTTTTTTCCATCGGTGATCAAAATGACTGTCAGTTCGTTTACCGAGGCGACCACCGCCTGCAGATCTCTCCAGACGCGTTCGAAATTGGATCGCTTGGTATACCCGAGATCCTTCAGGAACAGGTTTACCCGGGTGGCCAAATCCAGCCGGGTTGCTGAGTCCCAAACCTGCATCGGGAAGCGGGTTTCGGGCTGCGAATTGAACGCCCAGACACCAAACGTATCTCCTGGGAGCATTCGGCCGCGGAGGCCGGTGTTAATGAACTCGAAAAGGGTCTGGCGCGTGCTTTCGTCGCGCTTCTGCATGGCCGAGGAGTTTTCTACAATGAAGAGGTAACGATTCCCGGTGGGCTCCGGCGGTTTCGGTTTCGCCGTGCCCGACGACGCTGCGGAAGACGGGAGAGCGCAGCCCAACACCAGCAGGGCGACAGACCAGAGCAAAGATTTGAATGACATCAGCGTGAGCGTTTGAACCGGTTCCGTTCCGAGAGGTTACGACCTTCGATCCGGCCGCGAAGTTCGTCCTGAGCGGATTTCATGGTGTCGATGAAGTTCCGACAATCACTCGTCATCCCGCCAACGGAAGTCACTGTATCCCGCTCGGCGTGATCGTCCGTCACCACCAGGACTTCCCCGTAGGCTGTCAGGCGGTGCGTGACGCGCTCAATTACCTGATCGGCTGTTTGGCCCGCTTTCGTATATAAAATTTCTAGCTCTCTTCGGGAGGGGATGGTGCGGGGACCGGTGGCGGGTTGGTTCCCGTCGAACACGACCGTGATCGGGGTGCCGCTCGAATCCTGGTAGAGGGTCAGTTCCCGGATGAGCTCGTCGCGGGCTGCGGCGCTGTAGCGTGCCTTACCGGGCGCCAATTCGCGCCATTGATGAAGCAGGCTGTAGCCATCGACCAGGATTCGCACCAATGCCATGTCTCGAGTGAGCCAGAATTGTTCCAACTGGGGAAGCTTGGAGAGTGATGAGTGACGAGTGACGAGTGACGAGTGACGAGTGATGGGCTCCTACCAGGCTTGAAAGGAAGGCGGCGACAACCTCCAAGGAAGAGTTTTGCCCACGGAACACACAGAACACACGGAGTCGGAGGTAATTGAGCAGAACAGTAACCTCAGTCGGCTCGGCCACTCGCCCCGCACCTGCGGTCGGGGTTGCGGTCTCTCCTCAGATCCGTGTGGTCCGCGTGGTCCGTGGGCAAAATGTCCCCGCTCCCCAGGCTTCCGCACCTCACAACAGCCGTGCCATCGGGACGGCGGTGTTTGCTGCTAGGGGAGTTTGGCTGACCCGGGGTTCAAGAGGAACTCCAGCAGGTCCGCCATATCCGCGGGGGTCATGCCGCTTTCCAAGCCGTCCGGCATCAGTGATTTTCCGCTCGCCTGAAGCTGCTTGAGCTGGGCTCGGGGGATGAGTTCATCGCTGAGCCCTGGACGTCGGAGCGTCACGCCTGCGGAGGTTTCTGAGACCAGGATTCCCGTGATGGCTTCGCCTGTTTCGGTCTGAGCGGTGTAGGACACGAAGTCGGCCGCGACCTGGCGGCTGGGATCCAGGAGGTCGGACAAGAGCGCCTCTTTGGTTCGGTTGCCGAGTCCGGCGAGATCTGGGCCAACCAACTGGCCCTTGCCCTGCAATTGGTGGCAGCTCAAGCAAGCCCGCGCGAAATGGTCTGCGCCGCGCGCAGGATCGCCTTTCTGGCTGAGTGCGGCGGCGAATGTTTCGATGACTCGCTGCCGGTCCTCCGAAGCGGGCTGCCCCAGCGCCTTGGCGATCCGCTCGATCAGCTCGGGAATTCGGTTCTGTCGCAGCGTCTGCTGT
Organism: Verrucomicrobiales bacterium; assembly: GCA_016793885.1. NCBI lineage: Bacteria > Pseudomonadati > Verrucomicrobiota > Verrucomicrobiia > Verrucomicrobiales > Verrucomicrobiales bacterium. Next base: position 135,410 of record JAEUHE010000178.1, on the reverse strand, counting down.
GCGGCTGGATCCATCTCCGTAATCGCGACCCGCCCCTCCTCGATCGCTTGCACGAGTTCGATGGTGGCTTCGGGGGAGCTGGTGGCGCTCGTGATGAGTGCTCGTCGAGAACGAACCGAGTAGCTCGGCCATTGGCTCAGGACTTCCTTCCATTGAGCCGCCTCGTTGATTTTGCCCCACGCTCGCGCGGCTTCCGTTTGAATGATTTCACGTTGTGGCCCCTTGAGAAAAGCGGCCAGGGCCGCCCGGGCTTCCTTGGTGCCGGCACGGGCGAGCACCTCCGTGGCCAGGCGCGCCAGCGGGCCTTCCGACTTTGGATCCTCCGCAGTCTGGCGGGCCAGCGACACAAAATCGTCCAGCCAGGCTTTGCGTTCATCGGTTTCGCAGAGGGAACGGAAGCGCTCGGACCAGGCATGATCAACCCCCGACCATCCGTCGATCAAACCGGCGAACAGGGCCAGGTGCTTCGTCGTTAGCCCGCGGGCGCGAAAATTGACGAGCATGGCGATGAGCGACGCCCGATCCTGCTCAGGCCCGGCGGCCCCGACATCGGAAGCCAGGCTGCGCAGAAACTCGAGCCGATCGGGGGTGGGATCCAGGTAGGACCGCTCTCCCCACATAATCTGCTCGAGCAGCGGCCACGGCCTTTCCCCGGCACTGCAGCGGATGGCAATTGCCTGAAGCGCGTCCAATGCGGAGTTTTGGCTGACCTGATACAGCACCTCGGTGCGCTCGCTGACAGGGGCGGCTGAAATGGAGAGCGCAACCTGAAGGCGGACGCGATCGTCCCGGTCCTTCGCCAGCCCAGCCACGCGTTTCAACAGCACCGGCGAGCTGACCAGTTGGGTTTCGCAAAGCCGTACTGCCACCTCGCGAACGCGGGGCTGGGGATCGGCCAGAGCCGTTAAAAGGTTGGATTCCGCCAAGCCGTTGAGGGGCTGCAGCGTGAAGAGAGCTTGGACTCGGGTTTGAGGGAGGGCTCCACGCACGGCGAGCTCTTTGAGTCCCGCATGGGCCTGCAGATCGCGCCGCTCCCACAGCAGTCGTTGGGCGGTGTCCCGCTTCCATCCGTTGGGGTTCTCCAACAACTTTACGAGCTCCTCAGTGGTCGCCTTTGACAGGGGAGTTAAGGGTGCGGGGTTTTTCTTCTTCGAACGGATCCTCCAGATACGGCCATGCTGGGCTCCTTCCCGCCAGTCCGCCGCATTCCTGAGCTTCTCGGGAACGAAGTTGGGATGCTCGACCCAGGAGCGATAGAAGTCTGCCACGTAGAGGGCTCCATCGGGTCCGGTGGCAAAATTCACCGGATGGAACCACGGGTCGGTCGAGGCGAGGAACTCCCGGTCCTTTTCTCCTCGAACCGCGGTGAAGCTGCTGCCGCGCGGTTGAAGGATCCGGCGGTGAACCAGGTTTCTGAGTGTTTCGCCCACGAAGAGATTTCCGGCATAACCAGGAGGCAGCGCATCACCCCGGAACACGATGAGACCGGCCAATGCGTTGTAGTGGGCGGTCGATTCCTGGTTGAAGGTTTTGGGAGTGGGCGTGCGTGGAAAGACTCGTCCATCATCCTCCGCTGGCTGCACGGCCACCACCCCTGAGGAGGTTGCCAGGCGCGGGTTTTTAAGCAGATACTCCAGAGGCACGCCGTCATGGCGAGCAGGGATGGTGTTCCAGGAAAGGAAGCGGTTGCCCCAATCATCTCGGCCCAACCCAAATTGACTTCGACCGGCCAGGGTTTGGTAATCCCCCGTGTCGGGACGGAAGCGGAAGTCAAGTCCGCGGAGGCTCACACCTTGAAACTCGTCGGGCCGGCGGATATCGCCGTCGCTGCGTCCATTGGCACCATAAACCCAGCCATCGCCGCCCCACGTGAGTCCGTTCACGCGCAGCTGTTGATTGCCCTCGGCGAACCCGGTTAAAACCACGCGACGTTCATCCGCCCGTCCATCCTGATCATTGTCCTTCAGAAAGAGCAGCTCGGGGGCGGCGGTCACCAGAACTCCGTTGTTCCAAGCGAGGACTCCATTGGGATAGGGAAGGGATTCGGCGAACACCTGTGAGGTTTCATATCGGCCATCGCCGTCCTTGTCTTGCAGCAGGCGGATTCTCCCAGGGCCGGGGCCGATGGGATAGTCCTGCATCTCCGCCACGAACAGCCGTCCATCGGCATCCCAGGTGAGTGAGACCGGGCTCGAGACATCGGGCTCGGCAGCCACGAGCTCGATGGTGAGCGTGGGATCGGCTAGCTCGAACGACGCGAGGGCGTCGGCGGCGGAGAGCGGGCTGGTCGCGGCGGAGGCATTCGGTCGGAACGCCAGGCTCGCCAATAGGAGAAAGCACAGGGGCGATCGCAATGCGGAGTTCATCGCCGCGGACCATAAACAAGGGCCTGCCAACGGACCAGCGGATTATGAGGCCCTCAGTTCGGGGGGATACCGAGTTCGTCGAAGGCCAGTTTCAGTCGTTCCAACGGCAAGCCCACTACATTGGAATGGGAGCCTACGATGGATTCGACGATTCGATCACCATGGTCCTGGATGGCGTAGGCACCGGCTTTGTCCAATGGTTGGATGAGCGCATGGTAAGCGTCGATGTCTGCGTCCTTCAAAGACCGGAATCGGACGCTGGTTGTGTCTGAGAACACCTTCCGCTTTCGTTGTGCCAGGTTCAGAAGGCACACGCCGGTGATCACGTGGTGAACCTTTCCCTGAAGGGCGGTCAGCATGTCGTGAGCCTGGCTGAGATCCTTGGGTTTCCCGAAGATCTGATGGTCTAAGAACACCAAGGTGTCTGCCCCCAGCACCCATGCATGTGGATTCCGTTGAGCCACCGCATCGGCCTTTCGGTGCGCGTTGATCTGACAGATTTCCTGAGGGGAGAGGTGCTCGGGCTGAATTTCGTCCGCTGGGCTGGTTTGGACTTCAAAGTCCACGCCTAATTCCCGCAGGAGATCCGATCGACGTGGGGAGCTCGAGGCGAGGATCAAGGGGAGGGCTACGTTCATGGTGATGGCGTTCCCGAGACCCTACTCAGTGCCCAGGCATGGAGGCTTCTCCCGCGAGGGTGGTTCGAAAGCGTTGGAGCGCGGCGTCGAACTCGCTGTCGGAGAGAACGGGTGTGGCGGTCTCCGGCGACAGGTCCGGCTGCAGCTCGATCCACGACTTGCAGCCTCCGTACTCACTGATGAGGGGAATTTGAATTGGTTTGGCGAGCCGGTAAACACGGATGGCGATGGCGAAGATGTTCTGAGTTGGGCCCCAGTCGAAACGCTGGGCGATGACATCTTCCTTCCAGATATGCTGTCCTTGGAGCCGCTGTGCAGCGGCCAAATCTTCCACCCGGTGCCATTCAACCACCCGCGCCAGGAACTCAATGGACGCAACGTTGCTGTTTTGGAGTTGGGGCAAGACGGGCTCGAAACGCCGACGTGCTTCATCCACAACGCATTCGGCCTGTTGATGGTACAGCGTTGGGAATAGCCAGAACTCCGAGTGTTCCAATCGGAATCCACCGCGGCCTTCGCTGATTCCCCCTTTGCGAAGAATCAGGATCTGTTCGCCCCGGCCCAAGGCATCCACGACCACGGCCCATTCTTTAAAGGCAATGCGCACGGAGCCCATTCAAGGCCATGGAAGGCGGCGAATCAAGACTGGGTATGTCTGCCCCTCTTTCCGAAATCGTGATCGTCATCACCCTCCTCTTCACTCGCCTCAGCCCGAAAATGGCACGCCCGCTACCAAGGGCCGCACCAGAAATGGGGAAGTTGTTGAACCGCGATGGACGCAAAGGACGCCATGTCTGAGGGGGGGAAGAAGACTCCTGCCTTTGTCTTCCCTTCCGTTCCCCCAGTGCGTCCATCGCGTCCATCGCGGTTTAAAACTCGGGCTCCTTCCCACCCCGGCTTGCGGAGGTTGAGCCCCCAACGACGGGCATGGCGGGTGTCATCCCAAGGGGTAGGCCTCCCGGCCCGTTCCCTGTCCTCTTTTGTTTATCGCCCCCCCCTCCGATTCCGCTTCATTTCCCCTTGATTTTGTCGCTATGAAGCCTAGCCTTATGGCTTGCCTGGGATCTGCGTGTGCAGATTTCCCATTTATGGCTGAGAAAAGACCGTTAATGAACAACCTAACCATCAACCCTCCGTTGCCTGAGCAACGTTCGGTTCGTTAGGCAATGGGGACTTCGCCGGGTTACGATCTGATAGTCTACCCCGACCAAGCCTCCTCGCAGTACCGTTCCCATCACTAATATTCTATGCTGACTATGGAAGAAGCCCTGAAGCAGAGTGCCATGCACTTTGCCGCCGGGGAAATTGTTAAAGGCACCATCATCGAAGTTCGTCCGAAGGAAGTCCTCGTCGACATCGGTTACAAGAGCGAGGGTGTCATTCCGGCCAACGAATTCGAAGACATCAAGACCGCCAAGGTTGGAGATGTCATCGACGTGCTGATTGAGAAGCTCGAGGACAAGGAAGGTTCCGTAGTGCTCTCGAAGGAGAAGGCGGAGTTCAAGCGCAACTGGGAGAAGATCCTCAACATTTGCAACGAGGGTGGAACGGTCGTTGGCAAAGTGAAGTCCGTGGTGAAGGGCGGCCTGGTGGTGAACATCGGCGTCGAGGCTTTCTTGCCCGCCTCTCAGGTGGACGTGGTTCCTCCCAAGAACCTCAATATTTTCGTCGGCAACTCTTACGACTTCAAAGTTGTTAAGATCAACCAAGATCGCCAGAACATCGTGCTCTCCCGCCGCGAGTTGATCGAGCAGGAGCGCAATGAGCGCCGCGGGAAGCTGCTCAGCGAGATGGTTCCGGGCGATATCCGCAAAGGCACCGTCAAGAACATCACCGATTTCGGTGCGTTCATCGACCTCAACGGTCTGGACGGCTTGTTGCACATCACCGACATGTCCTGGGGACGCATCGGCCATCCTTCCGAGCTGCTCAAGGTCGGGCAGGAGCTCGATGTGGTGGTGCTCGACATCAACAAGGAAAAGGAGCGCGTCAGCCTCGGCCTCAAGCAGAAGCTCGCCAATCCTTGGGACAACATCGAATCGAAGTACCAGGTTGGCCAGAAAGTGGCCGGCAAGGTCGTCAATCTCGTTCCCTACGGCGCCTTTGTCGAACTCGAACCGGGTGTCGAAGGTTTGGTGCATGTCACCGAACTCTCCTGGACCAAGCGCATCGCGAAGCCCTCGGATGTGCTCAAGCAGGACCAGCAAGTCGAGGCCGTGGTGCTCGGAATCAACCGCGAGGAGCAGAAGATCTCCCTGGGTATCCGCCAGCTCGAGACCAATCCGTGGGACAAGGCGATGGAGAAGTATCCTCCCGGAACTCACGTCAAGGGCAAGATCCGCAACCTCACCAGCTACGGCGCGTTTGTGGAGTTGGAAGAAGGTCTGGACGGCATGATCCATGTCTCCGACATCTCCTGGACCCGCAAGATCAATCATCCTTCCGAAGTGCTCAAGAAGGGCGAGGAAGTCGAAGCGATCGTGCTCGAAATCGACAAGACCAACCAGCGCATTGCTGTCGGCATGAAGCAGCTGGCTGAGGATCCCTGGAGCAACATCGACAAGTATTACAAAGTCGGCGACCTGGTCAGCGGCAAGGTTTCCAAGCTCGCGAGCTTCGGAGCGTTCGTCGGCCTGCAGCACGACATCGACGGTTTGGTCCACATCTCGCAGGTCAGCGAAGAGCGCGTGGAAAAAATCAAGAATGTGCTCAAGGTTGGCCAGGACGTTACGGCTCGGGTCATCAAGATCGACAAGGCGGAGCGCCGGATCGGTCTGTCCATCAAGGCGGCCAACTACACCGCCGAGCAGCTGGAAGCCGAGCGCGCCGTTCTGGACGCTCTCAAGCCGGGCGAAGACCTGGTGGCTTTGCAGCATGCCTTCGACGCCGCTCATGAAGCCGTCAAGGAAAAGGGCAAGGACGAATAGTTTGACACCGTTCTCTTGAACGGATCCTATCAAGGCAGGCCGCAAGGCCTGCCTTTTTTGTTATTTGCGCCCGGCTGGGCGAGCTGATGGGGTGCGAGGTTCAAGGCTAGTTCACCTTCCGCCAAGGAATGTGATGTGGAATTGTCCAAAACAGACGATATTCTCTTTATGGGACACGACGAAACGAAGTCAGCTGCGGACTTGGAAGGGATGGCGAAGCGCATCCGTCAACACCCGTTCTTCGCTGATTTTCCTGAGCAGTTCATCCCCACTTTGGCGGCCAACGCCATGCCGGTGGAGTTTGACAAAGGCCAGATCATCTTTGACGTCGGCGACCTGGCCAACCGGTTTTACCTGATCGAAAAGGGGAAGATTCGTCTGGAGGCTGAGGGGCCCGATGGCCAGAACGTGGTCTTGCAAGTGCTCGAACCAGGCCAAGTGCTGGGCTGGTCCTGGCTTTTCCCACCTCACTATTGGCGTTTTAGCGCCGAAGCGGTTGAGCCCGTTCAGGCCGTTTTCCTGTATGGAACTCGGCTGCGTGAAACCGCTGAAGCGGATCCCGCATTCGGCTACCAACTCATGAAGCGTGCCGCCCATATTGTGATCGAACGATTGCAGGACGTGCGGCAAAAGTTGATCGACCGACGCTGAACCGTCTCCGGCTCCACTCTGAGCGAACTTCGGGACACGGCTGCAGTCAGTTTTTGGCTGGCGGAACACCTTAATTTATTTTAGGCTCCTGCCTCCGTGAGCGAAATCACGAGTATTCTTTTGCGGTTGGAGAAGGGGGATCCGTCCGCGACGCAGGAATTGATGTCGCTTGTTTATGGAGAGCTCAGGCAAGTGGCGGTAAGCAAGATGGCAGGAGAACCGGCCGGGCACACGCTTCAACCCACGGCGCTCGTTCATGAAGCCTGGCTCAGGCTGGGAGGGGACTCGCAGCCGGGCTGGCGGAATCGGTCTCATTTTTTTGGAGCCGCTGCCGAGGCGATGCGGCGCATCCTCGTGGAACGCGCGCGGCGGCGGCTGGCTGCGAAGCGTGGGAGTGGAGCGGAGTTGTTGGATATCGACCGGCTCGAGCTGCCCGCGCCCATCGCGGATGATGACGCTCTACTGCGCGTGAGCGAAGCGATGGACAAGTTGTCCCGGATCGATCCCTCGAAGGCCGAGTTGGTGAAGCTTCGATACTTTGTCGGCTTAACATTCGACGAGACAGCGGCGGCGCTGGGCATCACCGTGCCGGTGGCGAAGCAATGGTGGAACTATGCGAGGGCCTGGCTTTCGGTTGAGCTCGGAGGTCGGGCGGCGGATTAAGCCGAGAAACGGCAGTTGCCCGGCATCGATCTGACGCCAGATCTTGGCGAGCACGACGCTCCTCGAACCTTACCGTATCACCTTCCAGATACGCCGAAGTTCAACTCAAGTCCTGCCCATCCAAGCCATTCCGCATCTCAGCGCCGCTCGAGTGTGGTTTCCTGGCGAAGCCGTGGGCGAATGGGTTGGATCATCTTTCTTCGCCGCCGTTGATTTTCTTGATACTTTTGTCCGGTTTTTGACGCATGCGAGATAGGTGACTTTGTGAGTGCTGAACTGTCCATGACCCGGCCTTCCGATGGAGAGGAATCTCTCTTCCTTGCCGCATTGGAACGCAGCGAGCCAGAGCGCTCCGCGTTTCTCGACACGGCGTGTCAGGGAAACCCGGCGCTGCGGTCACGCTTGGAGACCTTGCTGGCGGCGCATGCGCGGCCGGACGCCAACCTGGAACTGCCTGACGAGGTGTCCAGGCACCAGCGCGAGGCGTTCGAAGGCTGGTGGCGCTGCAGTGGGGTAGGGCTGCAGGTGGGGCCGTACAAGCTGCTGGAGAAGATTGGCGAGGGTGGATGCGGCATCGTCTATGTCGCCGAGCAGTTGGAGCCTGTGCGACGGCAGGTGGCGGTAAAGGTGATCAAGCTGGGCATGGACACGAAGGAACTGGTCGCTCGCTTCGCTGCAGAGCGCCAAGCCCTCGCCCTCATGGATCATCCGAACATCGCGCGAGTGTTCGATGCAGGGACCACAGGCACGGTGCGGCCTTCCGATTCTACAAGCCCCATTCCGGAGGGACGTCCTTATTTCGTGATGGAGCTGGTGCGGGGTGCCTGGATCACGAACTACTGCGATGAACACCAGTTGGGGATTCGCCAACGACTCGACCTGTTCGTTAGAGTCTGCCTGGCAATTCAGCACGCCCATCAAAAGGGGATCATTCATCGAGACATCAAGCCTTCGAACATCCTGGTGACCGTCCACGACGAGATCCCGGTGCCTAAGGTGATCGATTTCGGCATTGCGAAAGCAATTCAGGGTCGTCTGACCGAGTCGACGGTGCACACCCAGCAGCATCAATTCATGGGTACGCCCGCATACATGAGTCCGGAACAAGCCGAGATGGGGAAGCTGGACGTAGACACTCGCAGCGATATCTACAGCTTGGGGGTTCTGCTCTATGAACTTCTGACTGGGCGGACCCCGGTGGAAGGCAATGAACTGCGCGGGATGGGGGTGGACGCGTTGCGTCAGGCCATTCGTGAACGGGAGCCTTCCACCCCCAGCTCGAAGCTGGCGAGCTTGTCAGCAGCGGAACAAACGGAGACGGCGCGTCGGCGATCGGGGGATTCGATTCAGCTGATTCAGCTGTTAAGGGGCGATCTCGATTGGATCCTGATGAAATGCCTGGAGAAGGATCGTTCTCGGCGTTACGCGACCGCGACGGAGCTGGTGGCAGACATTCAACGGCACCTGGACAATGAGCCCGTGTTCGCCCGGCCGCCCAGCGCAGCTTACCGCTTGCAAAAGGCGTTTCGCCGTCATCGCGTGGCTTTCTCCGCCGTGGGCGCAGTGGGGCTGGCCCTGTTGATCGGACTCGCGGGCAGCATTTCTCAGGCGGTTCGTGCCACTCGCGCTGAGGCGCTGGCATCGAACCGGCTGGCTGAATCGGAGGCTGTGACGACGTTTTTGACGGAGGTGTTTCAGAGCTCGGATCCGGCGCGTGACGGGCGCACGGTGACGGTGGTCGAAACGCTGAAGGCGGCGGCTCAACGGCTGGATTCGGACCTGACCGATCAGGACGCACGACGTGCGGAGCTGCGATGGATCCTCGGAAAATCCTACCTCGCGCTCAACCTGGCCGCGGAAGCCATCCCATTGCTGAACCAGGTGGCGAGCTATCGAGTCTCGGCCCTCGGCCCGGACAGTCGGGAAGCGCTGGAAGCAAAACGTCAGGTGGGCAAGGCCTACACCACCGCCCTTGAAGTCGAGCAGGCACTCGGGGTGCAAAAGGAATTGCTGGCGTCTCACCAGCGGCTGCATGGAAGGAGTGCGCCCGAAACCATCGCGGCGATGGTGGACCTGGGATTCACCTACTGCGTGGCGAACCGCATGGACAAGGCGCGTGAGCTGGGAACAGAAGCGGTGAAGCTGAGTCGCGAGATCAATGGTCCTGAGCATCCGGATACAGTGCTCGCTCTGCAGACGTTGGGGTTGGCGTACCCTGATGCCGAAGCGGTGGGCCTGCGTGAGGAGGGTTACGCGCTCAGTCTCAAGGCAAACGGACCGGAGCACAAAGTCACTCTGCGTGCGGCCCTCATGCTGGATTTGTCCTATGCCGCGGTTGGCCGCGAGGAGCCACGCTTGAAGTTGCTCGAATGGTTGGTGCCGATGTCGGTGAAACTGTCGGGTCCGAACAACCGGGCCACCCTCCGGAACCTGTCCGAATTGGAGAAGGTCTACTACAATGCGGGCCGATGGCAGGATGCGCTGCAACTCAAGGCCGACCATGCCCGATGGGATCCGAAGGACCTGGATACGGAATTGTTGGTCATGCAGGCGTGGTTCGGTCGTGAGGCGGACTACCATGCGTCCTGCCATCGCCTGCTCAAGTTGGTGGAGGGAACTCAGATCCCGACGACAGCCGAACGGGCGGCGAAGGCAGTCCTGCTGCTTCCTCCCGAGGATCCTCAAGTGCTTGCAACGGCATTCCTCCTCGCCCGCCGGGCGGTCGAGCATGGGGCCGACCATCGATGGTTCGGTCAGTTTCAGCTCGCCCTGGGCATGGCCGAGTTTCGCCGCGGCAACTACGCGGCCGCGGACCGGGCGCTCCTGGCGGCGGAGAAGGCAGCGCCGATCAACGCCGGCTTCTTCCACGCGATGAGTCTGCAACGTCAGGGAAGGGAGGCTGAGGCACGGCGCCGATTCGATGAGACGGCCGTGCGCATGGCTCCGCTTCCCGACGATGATCAGAATCCGCTCGCCAATGGGTCTTCGGGAGGTCGCATCACGACGTGGCTGGCCTTCCGGGAAGCTGCGCGCGTATTGGGGTTGGAAGCAGGCGAGGCACTGACCAGTGCCTGGCTGGAAAAACTGAGTAGCGACGTGTCAGCGACTCCTGCGGACGGCCTTCGGTCGCTCCAGTTGGCCACTTTGTTGCTGTGGCTCGGCAAGACCGAGGAGCACGAACGTCTCTCCCGTTCATTCCTCGCTTCGGCCTCCCAGTCTGTGGACGCCTCGGTGTGCGATCGTGCCGCAAAAACCTACTTGCTCCGGCCGGATCCAGACCCCCACAGCTTGAAGCAGGCCAGCGCCGCCGCCCGTCGCGCGCTTGAGATTGCTTCAGGGCAAGACAGCAACCTGCCGTGGTTTCGCACGGTGGCAGGAATGGCGGCCTACCGTGAGGGGCAGTTCGACCGGGCCGAGGCGCTCCTGACCGAAGCGGTGGTAAACCCCTTGCACCCATCCCAAGGCCGACTGGCTCTCGTCTTCAGGGCGATGACCCGCTGGTGCGCCGGCCATACAAACGATGCCAAAGCCGATCTCGCCGAGCTTCGTCCCGAGGATTTTGCCTTGCCCGACCGATCCCGATTCACTTCCGCGGTTCGCGACCACGATCAATTGGCAATACGCCTCGCCTGCTATGAGGCTGCCACGCTGATGAAGGTCTCGCCTGCTCCACGGAAACCCGACTAGCAGGGGCCGCGGGAGGGTCCCCCATCGTACCCGCTGGCCGTGTCCAGAGATCCGGCGGTTTTCGAGTTTCCAGCCCACAAAACTTTTTTTCGATCGTTCATACTTTTTCTCCTGCACTTGCGCATGAAGGAGTGGCGCGTAGATCCCGGTGGGAAGTAATCGGGGAACACCTCGCCCCAACAACCCAAATGATGTCGTCGCTGTGTAGTCTTTGCCAGGCAGGTGCAAAACAATGGGTGCGTTGCCTGATTCAGCCGGGGCGCATCATGGGGACCGGATGTGTGATGTTGATGCTTCTGGCGGTGGGTTGCAGCCAGGCGCCTGGAGTGCGCGATCCCGGGACGTTGGCCCAGGTAGGTGACAGCATCATCACGGTCGAGGATTTGCGGCAGCGGTTGGCCGAACGCAGCCGGCGCAGTTCAGGTCTTCCCTTGACGAAGGCTGATCGCGACGCGGCGTTGGAGGAACTTGTGCAGTTCGAGGCGTTGTATGTCCGGGCTCGGCAAACGGGCTTGCACACCAATCAGGCTTTGGTGGCCGCCTTCAAACGCACCGTGGTCAGTCGCTTCAAGGAGCAGGGGTTGGCAGGCTTGAACGTCGCTACTCCCTCGGATGTGGAAATTGAAGGGTATTACCAACGGCATCTTGAGCGGTTCACCACCCCCGCCAAAATTCGCGGTGCAATCATTCGGCTGGATGTCCCCAGAAAGGCGACGGCCGAGCGACGATCGCAGGCGTTCACCGAGGCCACTGCGCTGCGCGAACAGGCCATCCAAGAAACCGCTCACCTGTCCCACTTTGGCGAGTTGGCTGAACGGCACTCCACGGACCAGGCCACAAGGTATGTGCAGGGAGACTTTGGATGGCTGACGCCTGCCGCGCTGGCGGGGCGGCATGGCGCGGCGTTGGCTGAAGCGGTGGCGGCGCTGGTATCCGCCGGGGAGGTTACCCCGGTGGTGGAAACACCGGACGGGCTCGCCTTCGTGAAGCTGACGGAGCGCCAGCCCGAGTCGCGCAGACCCCTCGCCCAGGTGCGGGACGGCATCGTTCGCCAGCTCAAACAAACGCGGCACGCGCAAGCAGAGGATGATTTCCTTGCGGTAGCGAGACGCCAGGTGGCGGTTCGGATCGATCGCGAATTGTTGGACTCGGTTTCGCTCCCGGATCGCCGTGTCGAGCCGCCGTCGGTCCCCGGCCTCCAGACCACTCAAGCCAAGACGCCCCATGAAGACTCGATTTCAAACTAGTCGCCTCTTTCCGATCTTCGCTGCCGTTGCCCTCGGGGTCTTCGGCGGGAACGCCGCTCGCGGGCAGACCCTCACGCAAACGTTTGCTCTGCGCGCCGGCTGGAATTCGATCTGGCTCGAGATCGATCCAACGAACAACACCATCGGCGCTGTGTTTGCGGGCGCGCCGCTGGTGGCTGTGTGGACGTTTGCCGATCGCATCACGGCGGTGGACTTCATCGCGGACGCGAACGAGCCGGTGTGGAATCGTGATCGGTGGTTGCGCTATCTGCCGCCCGGCCATCCGGCAGCGTTCCAGAACAACCTGTTCGCTGCTCCCGGTTACCGCGCGTACCTCGTCCAGCTGACGAACGCATTCACGTTGAACGTGACGGGGCGTCCGGCCTGGCGGCCGCGTGCCTGGGCGCCGAACGCCTACAACCTGCGCGGGTTTCCCCTCGATCCCGCGCTGCCGCCCACCTTTCTCGACTTCTTCCAACCGTCGTCCGCTCACTACGATCCTTCTGCCGGACGTCTCCAGAAAATCTACCGGCTGGCCGGCACCGGACAATGGACGCTGGTTCATCCGTCCGATCGCATGGCGCCAGGCGAGGCCTACTGGTGCTTCGCCAACGGTGGCTCGGATTACGTTGCGCCCATCGAACTCAAACTGGATGGAGGAGACGGCCTCGACTTCGGCAGTTCGCTCAACAACGCCAATCTCGCGTGTCGCAATCTCCGCGAGACCGACGTGACAGTCTCCATCCGCGATCTCGCCGCGCCGTCGCCGCTCTCTTATAAGCGGTTCAATCCCACCAACGCCAGCGACTGGGTCAAACTCGACGGCGCGTGGACCAGCCCAACACCTGCCGGAGGCGAAGCGAATCTCACCACATCGATTCGCCGCCGGGACATCCCCGGGGATCGATACGCGTCGGTCCTTGCGGTCACTGACGGGGCAGGGACGCGTCTGCAACTGCCAGTGTCCGCGCGCAAGCTCACCGTGGCGGCGGGTGGTGCACCGGCGCCCGGTGGAGCCCACAGCCTCGCCGGACTTTGGGTCGGCCAGGCCTCGGTGAACGCGGTCAATGAAGTCAGCTCGGCCACGGACGGCGTCAGCACCACGGCGACTTCCGGGGAGTTCCGGCTGCGCCTGTTGATTCATGTCAGCCGCGATGGCACTGCGCGGCTGCTGAAGGAAGTGGTGCAGCTTTGGAAGAATGGAACGACCACGAACACACCATCGGGCCAAAGCGTGGTGGCGGTCCCGGGACGCTACGCGCTGGTGACCGAGTCCTCGCTGTATTCGCAGTTCGGCGGTGCGATCTTGCGGGACGGCACACCGGGAGGCCAGCGCTTCACGGCAGTCGGCTACGATTTCCCGACCACGAGCGGCGCGAACTTCCTGCCGTTGACCGGGACCTTCGGCGGCGCCGGCACGCTGGCGGGCACCATCTTACTCTCACCCCAATTCCCGACCAATCCGTTCCGGCACAAGTTCCATCCCGATCACGACAATCTCGACGACCGGTTTGTCGGGCAAAGGGAGGAAGCCTTCCCTGTGCAGCGGGCGATCTCGCTGCAGTTCGCCTCCGCTGCACCCGCGGGTGAGAGCGATCCCGACTTCGGCTACCGGGTCCAGGCCGGGACGTATCGTGAGACGGTAACTGGCCTTAACAAAACACCCATTCGTTGCCAGGGACCATTCCGACTGACGCGCGTTTCCGACGTCGCGGAGCTGAACCGTTAACCCGACCGCGGAATCTCGAGCCATGACCTCCAACATACCAACCACGCGTCCGATGAACCATTCGTTTCCTTCCTCGTTGCTGGCGATCCGCATCCTGCTCGGCTGCCTTCTGCTCGGCCCGTGGACTGCCGGGGCGCAAAACAATGTTCGTGTCACCGGGCGCGTCACCGAGCCTGCGACCGGCCGGGGCGTGCCGGGCGTTCAGCTCCGCATGTCCGTCGAGAGTCCATCGTCCGTGTTCGGCACGCCGCGCGCGTTTGACGAAGTGGCGCCTGCGCATGTGGAGAACCTGGGCTTCGGCGGAGTTTCGAGTGGGACTGGCATCAATCTCGATGACAGCTATCAGATTTATCCAGGCGCGCCCTTCGACCGGTTCAGCGTCATCGCTAGCTGCTTCGTGGACGTCTCCACCGCGCAGGATCTCATCGTCGCGTTGGGTAGCGACGACGGCTCGCGGGCCTACCTGGACGGAGTCGAGATTATCAACAACGATTCTCTCCACGGCTACCGTGAACTCACCGCGACGCGGACCCTGCAGCCGGGTAATCACAGTTTCGTGGTCATGATGTTCGAGGCGTTCGGAAGCGCCCGGCTCTCGGTGTCGCTGCGTTGGGCAAATGGCAGCTTTTCTCCCTGGAATCTCCGCTACTACAATCTCGCCAATCTGGCCACGGTGACCACCGCAGCCGACGGCAGCTATGTCTTCCCTGGAACCAGCGTCGATGCGGTGACGATCACGCCCTTGCCCGGGCCGGATCAGGGCTTTTCACCGGCCTCCGACGGCTTTCCCCTGTTTTTTCGGACGACCGCCGACTTCAGTCTGGTGCGTAGCCGACCCACCCTCACGATGGGCGCGGCGGGGACCTCGTCGCTCCTCACTGTTGTGGAAGACCAGGGCCTGATCAGCGTTCCCATCACCCTAGGAGATGGCCAGACCCCGGTCGATCGACTGGTGGTCATCACCGAGTCCAGCAATCCCGGGTTGATCCCGCCACAACACATCGTTGTCACCGGCACCGACGCCGATCGTACCCTGAATTTCACCACCACCACCAACCAGCATGGAAACGCCTCCCTGACCGTCAGTGTGACCGACGCCGATGGCCTTTCCGTGAGCAACACCCTTTTTGTCACCGTCACGCCCGTCAACGACCCTCCGGAGTTCGGCGGAGCGTTGGCCTCCGCAGCGCCTGAGGACACCGCCTCCCAAACCATCACATTCAACCTCACGGATGCCGAAACGCCGTCATCATCCCTTTCCCTCACCGTCGTCAGCAATTCGAACATCGCACTCGCGCCGACGCCGGTCCTCGGCGGAGTCGATACCGTGCGAACGCTGACCATCGCCAGCCCACCCAATGTCAACGGCGAAGCCGTCATCACCCTCGCCGCGTCCGACGGCACCAACACCACCTTCCGCGATCTAACCTTCATCGTCGCGCCCATCAACGACCCCCCCAGCGTCGGGGCGTTCACGGATCTGCCGCGCGCCTTGGCCCTGGACGGTCGCACTGCGACGGTCTCCGCGTCCGCGGTTGGCAGCCTGGGTCTGGGTAATGTTTCCCACACGATCGAAGCGTGGCTGCGGCCTGCTCCGCTGGTCTCCGGCCGAAACTGGGTGCTCGCACTCGGTCAGTCCGGCCCAGGCGCGCACCATTGGATGCTCCGGCCCGTCCCGGGCGATTCCACCAGGGTCTCGATCCAGTTCGGTGTCTGGTCAGGCGTGCAAGTCACCGGCCCTACCCTCGACGTCAACACGTGGCAACATGTCGCTGCAAGCTGGGACGCCGACACGCGGGCCCTCAGCGTCTACGTCAACGGGATTCAGGTGGGACAGCAGATTGGACAGACCGACACCGATGGGATCAATTTCGAAAGCACTCCCGTTGAAGTCGGCGAGCCGCGTTTGCCCGGGGACACCTTTTACGCCGGATCGATCGACGAGCTCCGGGTGTGGTCCCGCACGTTGACCGTGGACCAGCTCCGTGCCGATTGGAACTATCCGCTCGTGGGGAACGAGCCGCAGCTCGCTCTCTACTGGCGGTTTGACGAGCAACTCGCGACCCGCGCCGTGGATTCTGCGGTTGCCGGAGGTCGCAACGATGGCGTCATCACAGGCGGCGCCACCTTTGTCGATGCGCCTGGCCTGCCGTTTGGCCTCAAGGTGATTGACGAGGACACACTCACCCCGGTGTTCCTTCCGGCCTTCGACGTGGAAGTCAGCCTGGGCGAAGCCGGTGCGTCGTTGTCGTACACCATCACCAGCCTGCCGCAACACGGGACGGTGGATCGCACCACCGGAGCCATCCAACCGGGGTCGCAGAATCCAGTCCGCTATCTGCCCGCCGCGAACTACAGCGGTGTGGACTCCTTCAGCTATCAGGTGACGGACCAGGGCAATCTCGTCGCCGGCCCCATCACGGTCCGGCTCAGCGTCCAGTCCCTCAACGATCTTCCTTCGATTTCTGCGATTCCCAACCAGGTGATCGAGGAGGATACGGTGAGCACCTCGTTGCCGCTGGTGGTGCGCGATGCGGAAACGCCGCCAGCCCGCCTGACCCTCCTGGCCGTATCCGACAACAACACGCTCATCCCGCCGCAGAACGTCGCCATCAACGGAACCGGTACCAACCGCACCGTCCTCATCCGGCCGGCACCCGGCGAGATCGGCACGACCCGATTGACGTTGTTCGTGACGGACACCGACGGCGGATCGTCGAGCACGACGTTCCAGGTTCGCGTGGTGCCACGGCCGGCCTACGCCCTGGTGGATCTGGGCCAACTGCCGGGCCGTCCTGCCAGTGCCGGCAGCGGCATCAATCGTCAGGGCTGGCTCGTTGGTTCTGCGCAATCCCAACCCAGCGATCAGCACGCCACGCTCTTCAAAGGCCTCGCCGCCAATGAAGGACTGATCGACCTCGGCACCCTCGGCGGCGCGACCGCCTCGGCGTGGGCCATCAACGACTCGAATGTCGTCGCCGGCTTCGTCACCCGCGTGGGCAGCGCCAACCGCGAGGCTGCCCTCTGGGACAACGGAGCCTGGACCGGGCTTGGCTTCCTGCCCGGCGGCAGCTTCAGTGAGGCGCTCGCCCTCAATAACTCCGGAGCCTTGGTCGGCTACAGCCAGATCGCCGGCGGACGCATCGCCGCATTTATCCGAACCGACGGCCCCCTCGCGCCGCTCCCGAGTTTCCCTGGCGCCACCGGCACCGTCGCGACGGCGATCGCCGACGACGGCTGGATCGCGGGCTATGCCCAGCTGGACGATGGAACCGAGTCGGTCTTTACCGGCACCTCCGACACGCTGGCGCTGCGAAGTCTGCCGGGCTTCCGGCGCAACCGCGCACTCGGCGTCAATCGCAGCCGTACCCTGGTGGGTTACCAGGAAACCGCGTCGGGCGTGCGCCAGGCGTTCCTTCTCGACACCCTCACCGGGTCCAGTCCGTTCCACCTGGGGAAGCTCCCTGGCCAGAACAATTCTGTCGCCCGCGCGGTCAACGACTTCAATCAGGTCGTCGGTCAGTCCGGCAACTCCGCGGTCAGCCAGCATGCCTTCCTTTACAGCGCCGGGCGGCTCCATGATCTGGATGATCTCATCTTCGACTCCCGAAACCCGGATGGCACCGACTTCGTATACGCCGACGGGAACTGGGTTTTGAATGACGCCACAGGGATCAACAACGAGGGATTCATCGTGGGCACGGGGACCCGCAGCGGTGTGCAACGTGCCTTCCTCGCCGTGCCCGCGTGGGTGATTGGTCGCAGCATTGGCAGGCCGGAGGGCGCCGTCCCACGTCAGCCAGAAATTGAGATCCTTCACGGCCAGCCCGGCGACAATGCCCAAAACTCGTTTTTCTGGAGCCTGGTCGAAAGCCGCCTTTACGCCATCCGTCCGGTCACCGCCCGGCTCAAATGGTACACCAGCTTCACCGACACCACCGGTTCCGGCACCAACCTCATCGTCAACAGCGATCGCATCGTCAGCCTCGGCATCAGCGTCTGGCCTAAGAACCCCACGCTGCACGTCGCCACCGTCCCCAGCGAGGTCGAGCCCCAGGGCGTTCCCTTCAGCTACTCGTTCCAGAGCGTGCTCTACTCAACTGCCCAAGGGGTCCATGTGGACACCAGCACCAAACGATTCACTGACGCGCTCCCCGGCTACAGCGTATTGCTCTATCTGCAGACCGACGGCTTCGCGCCGAATCCCAGCGTGCAACGACCCATCTTCGACGTCGTGAAAACCGTGCGCATGGAAGACACGCGCAGCGACCAAAACTGGTTGATCGGCACGCCCATTACCAACGCCACGCACTTCGATTACCTCGGCAAGAACGGCTTCGTCTACTTCCCGAACGCGTTCTATGACGGCGCCGGACCGGATCGTGCCTATGACCGCGACGCCCGCCTCGGCTCCATCCTGCCCGTCAACACCCGCACGCCCGCCATCGCCCGCCCCACTAACGAGCTCGTCGTGGTCTGGTATCACACCAACCGCCTCGGCGTCGCCTGGAGCGACACGGCCATCCGTTACACCGTGCAATGGCCGGCCAACGCCGACTCCATCGTCATCGCCAACGGCCTCGGCTCCGGCCCGCTCCCCGCCCAGTTCATCGAAGAGCCCCGCGTCTATCATCAGCCCGACCCACGCGCTCCCGGCTACAACCCCAACGAGGAACACGCGCTCATCGCCTCCGCTGGTGACAGCCCCGCCGTCTTCGCTCTGCGCAACGATCTCAACGCCGTTCAGAACCAGTCCGAGCCGTACGTTCTTCTGAAATACCGCACCGCGGGCGGAGGCGCGTGGAGCATCAAACCGTTCAAGGTCCTCGCCGAAGGCGTCTGGACCAACGGCGTCCACTACAGGTTCACTTACCCCGGTGTTGCTGGACTCGAACTGCAGCCGCCTTTCCCGCTCAGCGTCCTCCCCCTCTGCGACGCCTCCTACGGCGTCCCCGACAAAGGCCCTTGGTGGGAGGATTATCACGGAAAATTCTACGCCCGCGCCGCCGGCCCGCTTGGGAGCCCCACGAATATTCTCATCCGTTTCTTCTATCCCCTCGTTGACGCCTTCTGGTACGACCTGAATCTCAATGGCACGAACGACGTGTCCCAAGGCACTTGCATCGCGTGGCTCGACCAGCGCGCTGCGGACCAGCTCTCCGGCTCCAACGCCTCCCGCGGAGTCGACGGCCAGCCCATCGACGTCAATTATCGGGTCACATGGCCCACCGACGCACCCGTCCTCGAGGTCGGCTCCTCGCTCCTCCGTTCCCGCAACGGATTGCCCGACGTCTTCAGCATGGCCCGAGTCGAGGCGATTTACGACGATCTCAATCCCACCTGGCGCTACGACACCGACCCCGCCCCGGCGCTTTCCCTCGCGCGCCTCTACGACCCCGTCAGCCAACGTACGGTGCCCGTGGAGCCTCGCACCTTGCTGGATGATCTCGGCCTCGCCCGCGAGAACCGGAACGGGCAGGAAGTGTTCTCCGTGCTTCCAGCCACTCTGAAGCCGCGTCTCACGTACGATCCCATCAACCGAACCCTCTCTTTCGCCGGCGTGGTCGACTACGCCTTCAGCGCCGGGCCCAACCCGCTGCTGCTACCCAACGTCATGAGTCCGCGCGAGCGCGACCGCATCAAACAGCTCGCACCGGGCAGCGCCCCTTGGAGCGCCCTCGTCGAATCTCTCTTCTGGCTCACTCGCAACCCGCACGGCGTCGACCTTGCCCCGCAGGACAATCAGATGGATCGTGATCTGCGGCTCGGCCTGACCACCAACGCGCACGGCCGGATCATCTTCGAAACGTTTGGGGACGGCCCCAAGTCGTTGGCCGCCGCGCTGACCAATGTGCCGCCGGCCCGACCCAACCCTGGGCTGGCCTTTGACAGCACGGGCGGCGGGTGGTTGTCCGTGCCCGACTTCGCGGCGTTGAACGGCGATTTCACAGTGACGCTCTGGGCGCGGCTCGGGGCCGGCGGTTCCGGGGCGCTGATCACCAACGCACCCGCCACCGGCGGCGGTCTGCTGCTGAGCGCCGATCGCCCCGGAAACCGTATCCTGTTCAGCGACCGCACCCACGCATCCGGCGCCTTTCATCAGGTGAGCCAGGTTCTCGACGGGGAGTGGCATCACTACGCGCTCACCCGCCAGGGAACCAATCTCTCCCTCTACTTCGACGGCATCTTCCTCGCCTCCCGTCTGGCGGCCGGCGTGGCTGACACCCGGAATTTCCGCCTCGCGTTTCAAGTCGCCGGCCAGATCGATGAGTTCGCGATGTGGGAGTCCGCCCTCAGTGGCAATGAGATTCGATCGCGCATGAACAAGGCGCTGAATGGGGCGGAGGTCAACCTGCGCGCCTACTTCCCGTTCGACGACGGCCCGACCGCCTCCAGCTTCGTCGACAACACCCGATTCCGCTTCGTTGCCACCCGCGCCGGTTCGCTCGGCGCCATCGTCAGTTCCACGGCCCCCGCCGGCATTCCGCCCCGCTACCTGACTCTCGCCGAGAACAATGATCCAAACCTGCCCGGCCTGCCGGTCGCGCTGCACGTCATTGAGGTCGATGACGGTCCCTATGCCGGCGACGTGAAGATCCTTCCCGGTGACAATGTGTTCGATGAGCGGGTGACCCTCCGCCACAGCAGCGATTTCGGCGGCGCGCCCGAGCAGGTCGAGTTCGAGTGGTACTACAAACCCGACGCCAACAACTTCGACCCGACGGATCTGCCCCGCGTGAATCCCATCACCGGCGCGGTCACCGACGCCCGCGGTTGGCAGAGCTATCCCGCGACGGGGCCCGGCATCAATGACGTCACCCTCGGCGAAGGCGGCGAGTCGAGCCTGCTCACCCTTGGCGATAACTGGTTCGTCTGCCGCTATCGCGGTTATGCTATCGGCCTTCGGCCCGCAACCCGTTGGAGCGATTGGGTCGGCGACCCTTCCGGAGTCGGTGCTCCGCGCGCGTCCCTCGTCGAAGGCTGGATCAAGCGCGTGCTCCGCGGCCTTAATCCGTTCGACGCGCGGACCGCCAGCTTCCACGACTCCGCGGTGAACACCTACGCCAGCATGCTCGTCCAGGCTGGTCCGCGCTATGAAGGACCCATCGCGTTCAACGGCAGCGCTGAAAACCTGAACAGCATCGGGCTGATTCAAGCCTACCAAACCGTCCTCGACCGCGGGCGCAAGTTGAGTATCGACGGCGCGCCGCCCGTGAACTTCGATGCCGCCAACAACGCCCTGCTTCTGGTCTCCAGCAAACTCTCGGATCTTTACATGTTGATCGGCAACGAAGCCTTTGCCGATGCCCAGGACCCCACCATCGGCTTCGGTACCAGCAGCGGGGAATACGGAACGCTCGCCCCCAGCATCTTCGCCTTCCAGAACCAGCTCGACTCGCTGCTCGACGAGGAACTCTCCCTGCTTCGAGGCCGCGACGATCGCGGCGCCGGGGTGCGGGCCGCCCCCGTCTACAATCGCCTGTTCTGGAATTTCACCCTCGGAGAAGGTGAGGTCGGCTATCGGCAGGCCTACAACGTACGCGACCAGAACTTCGACGGCTTCCTCGACGAGCGTGACGCCCGCGTTCTTTACCCCCAAGGCCACGGCGATGCCTGGGGCCACTACCTCACGGCCATCAAGTTCTATTACCACCTCATGCGCCACCCCTCGTTCGCCTGGGTTCCCCGCACGGAAAGTGTGTCTGTCGGCGGAGTCGCCGTCCAAGTCGATTTCCTCGACGAGCGCAAGTTTTGCCGGATCGCCGCCGCCCGCGCCCGCACCGGGCGGGAGATCGTCGATCTTGAATACCGTAACCACTACGTCGAAGACCCCGCCGGCCAGTGGCAGGGCTACAAGGACACAGACTCCGACCGCGCCTGGGGCGTCGACGAATGGGCCCGGCGCGCCGGACAGGCCGCGTTCTTCGACTGGCTCGCCGGCAACGCCGTCCTGCCCGCCACCGATCCCAACCCTGCCCACGTCGGCATCCAAAAGATCGACCGCACCACCGTGGCCGAGTTGCACGAGATCGCTTCGGCCTACGACGCCATCCAGATGAAGATGGACGAGGCGGACGGGGGGCTGAACCCGATCGGCGCGGCGAAAGGTGCACTCGCGTTCGATATCGACCCCACCTTCCTCGAAGTGGGCTCGACCGCGCAGATTGGACGTCGCGCCGTGCAGGGGCTGTTCCAGTTCGATCAGATCCTCGAGCGCGCCGTCACTGCCTTGAACAATGCGACGGCTGTTTGGGACCAAGCCAACAAAACGACTGAGCTGCTGCGGAAAAATCAGGATTCCTCTGACCAGTTCACGCGCAACGTCCGCGAGCAGGAGATCGACTACAAGAACCGGCTCATCGAAATATTCGGCTACCCCTACGCGGGCGACATTGGCGCGGGGCGCACCTACCCCAACGGCTACGACGGGCCCGATCTCTACCATCACATGTATGTGAACACGACGGAGATCACTGGGGAGAACTCCCCTCCGAGCCGCCAATTCACGGGTTATTTCATGGCGCCCCGCGCTGGACTGCAAACGAACGACTTCTTTCTCGGATTCGCCCCCGCGACCCTGGAGAGCGGGATTCTACCGGTGATCTTCCCGCAGTCCGCCAAAGACTACGGCTTCGTCGCCCCTGTCGAGTGGGGACAACGTCGAGCTCCGGGCGAAGTGCAGCTCGCGCTTTCCGACCTGGTGCAAGCCGACGCGCAGCTGAAGATCGCGCTTCAGAACTACGATCGGCTGATTCAGGACATCCAGGCAGCGACTGACTTGCTGCAGGCGCAGTACAATGTGAATAGCGCGGAAATTGGGATCCTGAATCGTCAGCGCGGAACCGTTTCGGACATGAACGCCAGGATCGCCGGCTTGAAGGACACTCAACTCAGCCTTCGGGGCGTTGCGCGGGTGGCCAACTCCGTGGCCGAGTCCGCTGCGGAGGCTGTCCCCAAGATCGTTGGGTTTGCGTTCGACGTCGGTTCACCGATCGCAGGCGCCATCAAGTTGGCCTCCACGATCGCCTCTGTCGGATTCGACACCTTGGCGGACCTGGCTGAAGGCAGTGAGAACTCCATCACTCTGGCGAAGGAGGACGTGGGGCTGTCGACCGAAATTGACCTTGTCGTGAACAGCCAGCGCTTCGAATTACTACAGCGGGTCAAGGAACTCGAGCAATTGGTGCGCAACGAAGCGGCCACCCGCCTCGAGGCCTACAACCAGGCCGAGGTCGTGCGTCAGACCGCCGGCCGTTATCTCGCCAAACTCGCCGAAGGTCAGCGGCTGATCGACCAGCTTGTCCGCTTCCGCAAGGACGCCGCTGCCGATGTCAGCGTTGCGCGCTACGAGGACATGACCTTCCGCATCTTCCGGAACGACGCCCTCCAGAAATACCGCTCAGCCTTCGACATCGCGGCGCGCTACGTCTATCTGGCGGCTAATGCCTACGACTTCGAAGTGAACTTCCTCGGCACCGACCAGATGGCAGGACGTCGTTTCCTTGCCGACATCGTCCGGCAACGGAATCTCGGTCAGATGGCGGACGGCGACCCGGCGGTGGGCATCAGCGGTCTGGCGGATTCGTTGGCCCGTATGGAGGCCAACTGGGCCGTGCTGAAGCCGCGGTTCGGTGTGATCAACCCGCAGATCGCCGACACCCGGTTCTCGCTGCGGGAGGAACTCCTGCGCATTCGCAGCAGCGACGACGTGGATGCGCGCTGGCAGCAGGAGTTGCAAAAGGCCCGGGTGGAGAACCTCTGGGATCTCCCCGAGTTCCGGCGGTTCTGCCGGCCGTTCGCACCCGAGAGCGCCGGACCCCAGCCCGGGCTGGTCCTGCGGTTTCCCACCACGATCACGTTTGGTCTGAACTATTTCGGCTGGCCGCTCGCCGGCGGCGACAGCGCCTACGATCCGTCTCAATACTCCACGAAGATCGCCAAGTGCGGCATCTGGTTCAGCGGCTCTGACCCCGGCGCGGTCGCAGCCACGCCTCGATTCTACCTCGTGCCCATAGGCATGGACGTTATGCGCACCCCCACCGGCAACACCACCGCCACCCGGGAATGGCGCATCGTTGATCAGGTGATCCCCGTGCCCTTTCCCATTGGCGCCTCCGACCTGAGCAACCCCAATTGGCTTCCGATCAACGACTCGCTGGGCGGCAGCTTCGCCCAGGTCCGTCGCTACGCGGCGATCCCCGCCCGACACGACGCAGGGCTCTACTCCGAGGCCGATCTGACCAACGACAATCGTCTGATCGGGCGTAGCGCCTGGAACACCGAATGGATGCTCATCATTCCCGGTGGCACACTGCTCAACAATCCCAAGGCCGGTTTGGACGCCTTCATCCAGACTGTGTCCGACATCAAGATCTACTTCCAAACCTACAGCTACAGCGGCGATTAGCGCCTGCCACCCTCGTTGCCGCCATGAATCAAAATCGTCACGCTGTCGCCATCCCGACCCTTATGAAACCTTCCGTCTCGCTGCTGCCTCAACTGGTGCCGCTTCTCGCCAGCGCTGTGTTCGGGTGTTTCTCGCCATCCCCCGCACGCTCGGAAGTTCCCGAGCCCGACAACGTCTTCTATGGCGTCATCACTCTGGGGGTGACCCCGGTCACCGCCGCCAACACCAACGTTGTCGTCGAGGCGCGCAAGTCGCCCAACGGCCCTGCTGTCAGCAGCTATCGCATGGGGGACAACCCAGCCTATGGTGATCGCTACGCTCTTGAGGTTCCGCTGGAGGCGTTCCTCCCGTTGACCGACGGCCAGGCGTCCCGTGTCGGGGGGCTCATTTACATCAGCGTGCGTGACCACTCCGGCGTGCGTGACACGCGCTCCATCAGCATCTCCCAGCGCGGGCAACTCGTCCGCCTTGACTTCACCGAACGCGACACCGACAGCGATGGCATGCCGGACCGCTGGGAGGAGGTTTACTTTGGCTCGGCTACCGAAATCGATTCCAATGAGGATCCTGACGGCGATGGCAGAAACAATCTGCAGGAATACCTGGCCGGGACACATCCGCGCATTCCCGACGGACGTCACCCGGCGGACGCCGCGCCGGCCGACAATTCTCTCAGCAGCGACGAAGCCGATGTCTACGCCAACGCCTGGCTGAACGGGGACGCCTGGCCCCTTGCACCGACCAATATTCCCATCGCCTACGTCACGCGCGGGATGGCCTTGGCGCTTAACGGAGGGACCTACGTCTACAGCAATGCACCGGCGACCAACGCCCCGCTGTCCTGGGTGTCGCTCCCCGCCGTCCCCTCCAGTGCGCGCGATCACTTCATTACCGCTTCACTACCGTCCTCCGCGGCGGCTCAGACGCCATTCACGGTAACCATCACCGTCCGTCCGGACGTCGCGACCGCATCGTACGCAGTCGAGGATCAGATTCCGAATGGATCGGAAGTGCTGAACATCAGCCATGGTGGCGCGTTGGATCCAGCGAATCGGAAGGTGAAATGGGGACCGTTTCCCGATTCCGGTGAGCGCGTTCTCACCTACGATCTCACCGCGGGCTCCAATGCGGGAAACTTCACGCTGGTCGGTACTGGTTCATTTGACGGGTTCAACGTCGTCATCAGCGGCAATCGTACGGTTGGCGCGGGACTGCCGTTGCGCTGGGCCGCGTCGGTGGTGGACGCCCAAGGACTGCGGTTCACCCTGACGGCCCAGGCTTCCAGGAGCTTCGTGATCGAAGTGTCCACCAATCTTGTGACCTGGCAGGTTCTGCAAACAGTTGCGACCGATCCCAGCGGGCTTTACCAGTTTCGCCCGGGAGCTTCGGCATCCCCAGCCCATCGCTTCTACCGCGCCCGTGTGCCCTAGACACAACGCCTGAAAGCTAAACATAAAAAGGCGAATGGCCCGGCGTCGATCGATTGCCATGTGGTTGCCATCATGACTTTTGTCGAAGTTCGCCGGATCACCGCTTCGATCTGCCGGACCCACATCCGTCGGGGACGAGTCCGACGGGCGGCTAGACCTTCGGCTTCCAGCCCGGGCGGTAGTCGCGAGTCCAAAGAGCGGCCTGTGCGCGCGTGGGCCTCAGCAAGCCGCCGCTGGAGGAATCGACATTAAGGGTGGTCTGCGTCCGCCAGGCGATGTTTCCCAAGTGGCAGAGCAGGGTGCTCTTCTGGCCCACTTCGATTTCCGAATTCAATTGAGTCCCCTTGCGAATGGCGTCCACGAAATTCGCGAAATGGTGCACATCGCTGGCGGAGCCTGACTCTGTCCGCACCTTCTTGCCCTTGGAATCCCAGATCGTGTATTGGTTGCCGGTCAGGCTGAGCGAGCCGCCGTCGCCGTAGAAGGTCAGGAATGGATGGTTCTCTGGCTGGCGTTGGTGGCAGCTGCTCCCATCCCAACTGATGCCGCAATGGCCGAAGTCGTAGGTGGCGAGGATCGTATCGGGAGTCTCTTGATCATCCTGAAAATGGTAACGTCCACCTTGGCAGCTGACGTGACGGGGATAGTCTACCCCCAAGCCCCAACGGGCCAGATCAAGGGTATGGATGCCATTGTTGGCCAGTTCGCCGCCTCCCCAATGCCAGCGCCAGTGCCAGTTATAATGGACCAAGTTGTCGACGTAGGGACGTTCCGGCGTCGGTCCCTGCCAGAGCGTGTAGTCGAGCGAGGCTGGCACGGGGACGGACTTCCCCCGGCCGATACTGCCGCGCGCAGCGTCATACCAGCAACGGCTGAACCGAAGCGGGCCCACCACGCCCTGGTGTAGCTCTTCCATGGCCTGGATGAAAATGGGCATGCTCCGTCGTTGGTTCCCCATTTGCACGTGGCGTTTTTGCTTGCGCGCAGCGGCCACCATGAGTTCGCCTTCCTTCGCGTTGTGGCTGCCCGGTTTCTCAACATAAACATGTTTCCCAGCGGAGCAGGCAAGGATGGTGGCCGGCGCGTGCCAGAAGTTGGGGGCGGCAATCGAAATGGCATCGATCGAGGGATCCTCCAGCAACCTACGAAAATCCCGGACCCCTTTTGGCTCTTGTCCCGTCTTCTCCCTCACTGTTTTCACCGCGGCTGCCACGCGCAGATCGTCGACGTCGCAAACCGCCGCGATCTCGACCTGTGGGACTTGAAGAAATGCCTGCACATGGGCCATGCCCCGGTTCAGTCCCATGACCGCCACGCGTACGGTTCGCGACGGGGCGTCGGCGCTCAGCAGGGACGGAGCCTGGCCGGAGGCAAGGATCGCGCCGAGGGCTCCGGCAGACTGGACGAATCTGCGTCGTGATAGCTGGTTGGAGAAGGTGGTGCGGTTCATGGAAAGCAGGTGGGCCATTCAGACCGAGCCGTGCGGGTTAAACAAGGAGATTGTGAGCGGGGAGGTGGCCGGGAGGGGGTGATTAAACCTGGGTGGGGCTTGAAAGAGAATCGCCACCAGGGTAGGGCGAAACTCCGTTGAGCCCATAATGGCTCCAGGCTCCGCTGCACAAGGAAGGCTACCCCGATAACGGCATCTCAACGTGGATTATCCTCCGCTCTTCTCGCCGCGGCTCCTTGAACTCCTGCAAATCAAGGGAATTCATGGGCTCAACGGAGTTTCGCCCTACCTCGTGGGTTCAGCGAAATAAACCGGGGGTGCCGGCACCCCCCCCCGGAAGCGTAGAAATATCGAGCATCGCGCAGCGATGCCACCGGCCGCTCTGGCTTACCTCACGCGTTCCTCAACGAATCTGTGCTCCCGGGGTTAGGAGACGATAATATCGGTTCGAACTTCCGGGAGCGCCATCGATGACTGTTTCGGCCCGATTGTCCGAACGCGCGGGCATGTTGGTCAAGATTCCCCACGCCGATTGCAGATCTCCCCGGTATTGCACCGAATAGGTTCGGTTGGAGCGCGCGAGGAAGTTCAGGCTAATGCGGGCGGCATCTCCCTCGATTGACTCCACCTTGAGATAGCTGGATGGATCTTTCGGATCCGTTCCAGCCATAAACTCGGCAGCGTTGCTCACGCCGTCGCCATCGGCATCCTGGTTGGCATCCGCGGCCTGGTTGGCGTTGAACCCGTATTGGGTCTCCCAGCCATCAGGAATCCCGTCGGAGTCTGAATCGGTGAGAACGGTCAGGGCCACGCCGGTGCTGACAGGTGTCGTGCCAGCGATGTTCGTTACCGAAACGGTATACGTACCGGCTCCCGCCGCCTGCACGTTGTTCAAGATGTAGAACGAGACGCGTTGATTCAGGATCATGTTGGTAACCACGACCCCATTTTTGCGCCAGCGGAAGGTGAGGGGTAGGCTGCCGTCGGCCGCAGCACTGAAGACCGTACTGCCTCCTACCGGCACCGCTGTGGCCAGGGGAGCTTGGGTCAGGACCGGTTTGGACACAATGGTCAGAGTGGCGCTCTGGCTCTCAACTGGCCCAACCCCATCCGTGACGATGCAGGAATACCGGCCCTCGCTCTGGTAGGTCAGTGAGCGGACGGTCAGTGATGCTGTGGTGGCGTTGGCTATGTTTTGGCCATTGAACTGCCATTGGTAACTCAACGGCGTGGAACTAATGGCGACGATGGTGAAGGTCACGTTCGAGCCCAAGATACCAAAGGCATTCCGGGGTTGGGTGGTGATGGTGGCGGGAATGAGCAGGGTGAGGGAGACATTGGAGCTCACCACGGATCCTCCCGAGCCATAAACGACCACACTGTAACGCCCCTCCTGGCCCGGTTGCAGGTTGGTCAGCGGGAGCAGGGGGGCAACGGCGCCGGGAATCGCGCTTCCGTTGAATCTCCATTGATAGTTCAAAGGCTCCCCGCCCAGAGCGGTCACCTGGAAGTTCGTCGCTCCATAGGCGATGGCGACGATGCTTTCGGGCTGTCGCGTGATGGTGGGGCGTGAACCGCCCAGCCAAGCTCCGCCGGGTGTGGGCAGGGCGGCGGTCCAGTTGGCGGGCTCATGGCCGTAGCTGCTGGCTACGAGTTTTTGAAGCGACGGTCCGGAGCCATCGGCCGCGGTTGGCCAACCACCGCGGTCGTTGTAGCGCACGGCATCGACGGTGATGTAGTCCAGCCGGTTCGAGTTGGGCGCGTCAGGACGCTGCACTTCGAGGAGTTCGCCACTGCGCTGGAGACTGCCACTGATGGGACCTAGGATGAGCTGGTCCGCGGGCAGTGAGTATCTTCCGCGGAAGAGGGTTGGATCGTCGACCGTTAACAGGACCGTTTGTCCGGGGGCGAGCTGAGAAGCGGCTGGGAAGGTGAAATCCAATCCGCTGACTCTCCAGGTGTTCGTAGGCCGCGCCGGATCGTAGAGAGGCTGGACAGTTGAGGAAATATTCTTCAGCTCGACAAAGGCATCCTGGCTGGCCAGCGGATGATAATGGATCTCCGAGATTACAATCGGCCCGATAAGCGGCCCACTGTTCGCAGCGCCGGGGGTCGTCCGGATTTGAGCAGGGAAGGCTTCCTGGCCGGTGCTGAGCGTTTGTCGGCCGAAGGACACGCCCTCGGCTGCCGGGCCGAAGTCGAACCCGTGTGTGTAGCCGGTCAGGTTACTGGTGGAGTTGGCGGAGAACAGATAGATCGCATCACCCGCTGCATTCAGCCGCAGAGGGTTGACTGCTCCGGGGGGGGCAAATTGGCCCTCATCGAGAACGAGGTAGCCTCCCGGGGCGATCATGGTGCCCGGCTCGATACGATACTTTCGGGGTTCGGCGATGCTGTCAGTCAGGAACCAGCCGCCGACCAAAACGGTGGCGGCAGTCGGGTTGTGCAGCTCGATGAAATCGCCGTCGGGGGAACTGCTGCGCGTGAGTACCTCATTGATGACCACGGCCGGAACTGTATTCGGAGGTTCCACCGCGCCGGGGGAGCCGCCGCTGGCCGAGCTGGCCTGCCAGCTGCTCGCATCATCCAGATCGTCGCTGCTGCCAGGGCGACGCAGCACCAAGGAGAACCCTTGGCCATCGGCGGTCAGCGGCCAGGGCAGTTCGTCGCTGTAAGCGAAGGAAAGGACTTCGCCGAGCAAACCGTGCGACAGGGTGAGGGTCTCCCCCGAGTTGGCTAGGGAGCCGGTATAAACCCCGTTGGGAACCGCCGCTGGATAACGGGTTTTAAACGCGGATAGGTTGCGGACGAGCAGGTAGGACGCTTTCGGAGCCAGGGTTGTGCCGTTCGTGAACGTGAACGTGATGCCGGCGGTGAAGGACAATCCTCCGAGGTTCAACGAATTGGCTCCCGTGTTCCGCAGCTCCAGAAACTCGAATTCCTCTCCGGGCACCGGCAGCGCATCGAGTGGATTGTACATGATCTCCGTCACCGTCAAATCCGCGAAATAGCCGGCGCTGGTGAAGGGAGCCTCCACCAGGGCGCTCCAGTTGGTGGAATTTTTGACGCGAGCCTTCAGGTAGGCGTTGCCGTTGATGGACAGCGGAGCGCTATAAGGCTGGGCTTCCGGAGATAGTCCGCCGCCGACGAGCCGCGGGTCAGACCCATTAAGGGTGAAGTAGATTTGTCCGGCCACGTTGGTGTGCGTCAGGCTCAGCGTGAATCCGGGCAGCACGGTTCCACCGAACTGGCTAAGCACCGGCGCTCCCAACGCGGGATACAACCCGGAGGAACGGAATTGCTTGAGCACAACATCGCTTCGCTGAGGGAGGTAGGTGCCCAGGAGCCAGTCCCGTTCGCGGCGCCAGTCCTCGATATCCTGAGGCGGGTTCAGATTGTCGTCTCCCCATCGCGCGGTTTCTGCCAAAATCGCCAACTCGACCTGATCGGCCAGAACCTTATAGCGCTTGACCAGGGCCGCCGGAGAGAGTGTGCCGCCGTTGAAGAAATGACGCTGAACGCGGTCCGCAAAATCCATTTTGTACTCCGCCAGTCGTCCCAGATAAAAATGGGGTTGCCCGACCCAGCTGGATTCGGTGCCGGAACGTGGTGACACCATGTTCAGGGGCGAACGATCGCGGTTGTTGCCCATCGTGTTCTCGAAATCCCACATGTAGAACTTGAACCCGGTGCTGTTGGTGGTTCGCAAGCGTCCGAACCAGAAGTTTTTATTCGGCCAATCCCAGTTGCCGCCCCAGATGTTGGCCATCATGTAGTCGATGTAATTGAATCGGTCGAAATAAACCGGAAGCGCGGGGTTGATGCTTCCATCGGCGTTCTTGCCTTGCATCCGCTGATAGTCGGTCGTGGTTTTGGCCGCAGCCGTCAGGTTGTTAAAGCTCGTCCACGCGCTAAGGTCCCCGTTTTTCACGTCGCCCGCATTGTTGGAATCCCAGTCCAACGGGTCCCCGCCGAAGTAAGACGAGGAGAAATCCTCATTGGGACGTTCACAGATTTCGTACAAACCCCAATAGATGCCGTTGAAGTAGCAATGAACGAAAATGCCATGCGGCGAGGGATTGCCCATCGCCTGGTTCAGTTCGCCCCCGAACCGGTTTCGGATGAACTGTTCGGTGTCCTTGGCATCCCCCCAAGCATAACCGTCGTTGGCACCTGCCCGGAGCACCAGGGTGTCGAACTCCCGCACCGCATCATCGGTCTGGAACAGATCGTGACGTAGCTTCCCGGCACCGTATTGGGCCTTGAAGAGCACACGCAGGGAGTGTTTTTGGGTGACGTTGGGATCACGGAAATATCCCCCTTGAACTCGGAGGCCACAGTTCTCCTGGAATTCGGTCGCGCCATTGGTATCGACCATCTCCATTGAGACCGGACGCTCCCAGTCGATGCCATGGCTGTTCGGATTGGCGTAAAAGCCCCGGCTCGCGTTGAAGAAGTTGGAGATGCTGGTGCTGAAGAAGACCGACGGGAGCGACCTCAACGAATCGATCATGCGGGGAGCGGTGGTCGCGTTCGTCGTAATCCGCGGGTCCATGGCGTAGTCGGCAGCGACTCCCGCCCAGGAGGTCGGATACCCGGCGTTGGTGACGCTCCGATGGCTCTGGGCGACGACCTGGTCCAGGAAAACGTAGGTATGGGTATCGACATCCGAAGGCGTGTAACCGGGTTTCGTGGCAATGGCGCGCAGGACCGTCGTCCGACTGATCGTCAGTGGAGTCGAATACACGATGCCTTCGGTAGCGCTGGGAGCGGCTCCGTTGGTGGTGTAGCGGATTTCGGCGCCGGGAGTGGCGGTGGAGATGGCGACTTCAAAGGGAGCGTCGAAGAAGCCCCGGTTCACGCTGAACTGGGTGTCGGCCACAAATCCTGCCGTGCCGGGTTGATTGGCGGATCCGGGTGTGGACTGGACGAAGTATTGTTGCGAGACCACTCCCAAGGATTGGCCGGTGAGTTCGGCGGAGAGGAGAAAGTCGTCGTCGGTAGCGGCACGGTTGAAACCTTGGATGGCCAGGATATTGATTCCGTCCTGAAGTAGGCTGGAGTGGGAGCTGACATCAAAATCTTGAAAACGAATGGCGGAAGTGTCCGCCCGCTCGGCCGTTGCCGGACTGTTCCAGGTGGGGGCGGCAGGGGCGTTCGCTTCGGCGATTTTGACTCCGTTGAGGTAGGCCACAAACCCGTCGTCGTACTTCATGCGCAAGGTGAGGAGATCCAGCAGCGGCAGGTTTTCTTCCACCACCAGGAAGGGAATCCGCACCAGGGCCGACGGGTTCACGCCGAGCATGGCAGTCTGGAGATCGGTGCGGAGGAGCGATTTGAAGGTGGCCGGAGCGGTGGAGGCGTAGACTTCGACCTCGCTGAGCGATAACACATCGGCTTCATCTCCATTTCCTTGCCCCCCCGTCCCTGACAGATCGGGGTCCGGCGTTCGCGTTACCCGAACTCGGCCGCCCACGACGGCATTGCCGGTGAGTTCGCGTAGATTGATGCGCAAGGAAGCCGGTCCGTCCAGTCCGCCGTTACCCAGGATGTTTTCTGGGTTGAGCAGCGCGGAGGTGAAGTTCGTGGTGCTCAGGTTGCTGGCGAGAATACGGACGGTGATGTCCCGCAGGCGGGAGCCGCAGCAGCCTTGTCGGTTGTACAAAATGATCTCCTCGATGGCCGCGTTGGTGCCCAAGTTGACCTCCCATCGGGCCGGGAGCGAGACCCCCGCCACCGTGTGGGTGAAGGTCGCTGGATTCCCATCCAATGCCTGGGAACCGGCGAACGACGTGGACGATTGCGTCGCGGTCCTGCCACGGGCGATATTCACCAACTGACCTCCGCCCCCGGAGATCTGTCCTGCGTCGAACCCAACGGGGGTGGATCCGGTGCTCCAGGCGAGGTCGTCAAAGGTGGCGTCAGCCCAGTTCTCCGGGCGGTCGAGGGTCGAGCCCGGCACTCGCCACTTGGCGGGTTTTCCTTCGGCCGACAGCACATTGGTGAGGTTCTGGGTGAAATACCCATAGGAGACATCGTTGAGCTGCGGGGGGTACGTCGGAGCGAATCCGGACTCGACGGTGCTTCCATCGGGCCGGACCAGGGCGAGATATTCGCCCGCGCTATCGAGCTCGAAGTTGGTGTGGAGTGCCTGGCCGGGAAGTGTCCGGTTCTTAGCCGATGCGAAAACCAGCAAGAACCCGCCGGGAGGCAGGTTGGTGGCGGGGAAGGTCCACTTCGCCAGATCCAACGAGTCGTCCGTGAGGTGCCAGCCGGCGAGGTTGACGGGGTTCGTCGTGGGATTATGAAGCTCAATCCAATCCGAAGCATTCCCATCCTCATCCAGCCTTCCCGAGCTGTTCGAGGCTAGGAACTCGGAGATCACAAGTTGCTGAGCGGCAGACGACTGGAAGCCGAGGCAAATCAGGCTCAACCAGACGACAACGAGACTGCGATGGGTACGCATGGAGTTGGGTAAAAGATGAATTTGGTCTAATATGACAGCTATGTGACGTTAGGACAAACAAGAAACCGGCGCGCGCTAGAAAAGACGTGCGTTGAGTCCGGGTGAGGCTCGGTCTTTTGTACGTAGTTCCGCCTTTAGGCGGTCCCCTGGTGCTTGCTGATCATGGAAACGCTAGCTCCTATAATGGCGGGCCAATGTTTGCGCCTTTTCCGCCTGAAGGCGGAACTCCATACGAACAACGATTGCTAGGTCCGCCGTTCGATAGTTCCCCGCCTCACCCGGAATTAATCACACCCCGACAAAAGAGGCGACTTTCCGGCTTGTCTATGGGACGGTGCTGGCGGCCTACAGAGGGTTTTGCGCATGAATCCGCCACCGCTCCCCATTCACGGCACCGGTCCTCACCCGAGTCTACTGCTCTGGTTGAACCTGGTGGCGGCGTTATTTCTGGTGGATGCCGGCCTGAGTTTGCTGCATAGCCTGTCCAGCTTCGGGGCATTCCAACCTTTCGCCGGGGTCAGCGCGCTCGCTTCCTTGCTCCTGCTCCTGGCTGCGCTCGTAACCTATCTTCTCATGGGTTTTTGGCCGTCGATCCCCAAACGATGGTTCTTACCCGTCATACTCTGGACGATCGGTGTGCTCCTTCTGCTTCCGCTTCTTTCGATTTACTGGTTCTTTGCCATGCCGGTCATCTCGGTGGTCCTTGCCGTCTTTCAACTGGCCTTAGGAGGTTGGCTCGTTTGGTCGACCCAAGGAGGATGGACTTGGCGCTGGCCTCTGATCCGCAGCGAGCATTTGTCGGGTGGATCGTTCCGTTGGCCCCGGTTGGCCGGCTTTGCTTGTTTGAATGCTTTCCTGGTGCTACCTGCCATCGGGGTGTATCTGGCGCTTTGCCTCCATCTCGCCGTGGATCATTTCAGCGGCGGCTTTCTGCGTTTGGACGCGGGAGGCATCACCGGCATCGCCAAGCAGTACACCCGGGCCGATGGCAAGGTAGTCCACCTGGTTCCCATGATGCACATTGGTGAGTCGAGATTCTACGAGGAACTCTCCCAGAGCATCCCGACGAACTCCATCGTGCTGCTCGAAGGAGTGAGCGATCGTCGCCAGCGGTTGAAGCACGAGCTGAGTTATCAGCGGATGGCGGAATCGATCGGGTTGCAGGAGCAGCAGGATGAGTTTGAGCCGGGGCGGGGATTGCCCCGCAACGCGGACATTGATGTCTCGGAGTTCTCGAGCAAAACCCTGGAGCTGTTGAATTTGGTCATCGCCTATCACTCGAAAGGCGGGAGCCCGGAGCTCATTCGTGAGCTGATGGAGAAAGGCCAGGATCCCGACGCCCTCAAAGGTCTGTGGAGCGACCTGCTGACTCGGCGAAATGAGCATTTGCTCAAGGAGCTTAAACAAGCATTGACCGAGACCACCATCGTCATGGTTCCGTGGGGCGCAGCGCACATGCCCGGGATTGCAGCGGGTGTGGAGGCCGATGGGTTTCAGGTCGCGGAACGCAAGCGCTACCGAATGGTTCAGTTTCGAACCATCTGGAAAGGGCTCCGCGAGGGCAAAGGTAAGTGAGCTCCTTGGATTCCAACCCCTGTGCACCAGCGTGCGGAAAGCCCGTCAGGGTGTCCACGCGGGAGACGGGCTTCAGTCGCGTGGGATTGCTTCTGGTTCTCGCGGTGGTTTTCGCATTGGCTGGGATGGGGCTTTCCAAACTCGACAGAGCCCGAGTCCGGGCTGCGCGCATCAGCTGCGTTGGAAATGGAAAACACGTTGGGTTGGCGTTTCGGATTTGGTCCAACGATCACGAGGAACAATTTCCCTGGGCACGACACCAGAAAGATGGAGGGTGTGTTCCGAATAGTTCTGCGGTCGGAGAAGCTTTCGGTGAGATCGTCGATGCGTTTCGATGTCTTTCCAACGAATTGACCGTGCCCAAGGTGCTGGTGTGTCCTGACGATCCCGTGCGCATCAAGAGTGCGAGTTTCGATCCCCAGGCACCCGCTCCCTTTGGCGGCAAACCGCCCGCCGTCGAGACGAAGAATCTGAGCTACGTGGCCGGCTGGGATGCCGATGAAACGAGGGCGCAGGGGGTATTGAGCGGGGACTCGCATTTTGGCGAGCTGCTGCCGTCTGGTTTGGGTGATGCGGGTCGCAGCGGACTGAACCGTTCGGTTAGCCGCTTGCGTCGCGAAGATGCCATTCAGGAAACCAACGTCACTTGGACTTCGGAACGCCATCGAGGCATTGGGATTTTGGGTCTGGCCGATGGGAGTTCCCATCAGGTTGCGCCGACTCAGCTGCCTGAATTCCTGTTGGCGAGTGTGCTCACGCACAGCAATGAAGTCTTTCGCATCGTGTTTCCCAAGCGTTGACCGGGATTTGGGGTCCACCATCAAGCCCCTGTAGGCGACGACGTGAGGAGTCGTCGGCGTGCGTTGTGGTTCCGACAATGAAAGAGGATCGGAGCCCGACGACT
Source organism: Verrucomicrobiales bacterium (assembly GCA_016793885.1). NCBI lineage: Bacteria > Pseudomonadati > Verrucomicrobiota > Verrucomicrobiia > Verrucomicrobiales > Verrucomicrobiales bacterium. Next base: position 99,269 of record JAEUHE010000178.1, on the reverse strand, counting down.
CCTGACGTCGTCGCCTACATCCACTTCAAAGCGTTTGAGGCTGGCGTTGGGTCGGGTCTTGTCTACGTTCCTCGCGATGGCGCGCTATTCACGCAACGACCAGGCGGGTGTCGAACTGCCCAAGGCGAAAATTGACCGAGAAACCCTCGGTCAGGCGCTGGAGCTGTTCCGCTACCTGCGCCCTTACCGCACGCGGTTCATCGCTGGGATGGCGGCCCTGTTTGCCTCCAGCTTGCTCAGCCTCTCATTCCCCTATCTGGCTGGCAGCATCATCGACGCCGCCGTGAAGCACAGTCAGGGGATTGCGGGGCCCAGCTTGGCGGCGGTGGATCGCACGGCCTTGCTGCTGATCGGGATCCTGGCGCTGCAGTCGGCTTGTTCCTTCTTTCATGCCCTGTCCTTTGCAACGGTGGGGCAGCGCAGTCTGGTGGATCTGCGACGTGACACTTATGCCCGGTTGATTTCACTGCCCATGAGCTTCTTCGCCCAGCGTCGGGTGGGGGAGCTCGCCAGCCGGCTTTCGGCGGATCTCATTCAGATCGAGGATACCCTCATTGCGATCCTGCCCCAGTTCCTACGCCAGAGCACCTTGCTGATCGGCGGCATCGCCTTGATTGCCGCCACTTCGTTGAAGCTGACGGGCGTCATGCTGATCAGCCTCCCATTGCTCACCGTCATTGCCGTGGTGTTTGGGCGTCGCACTCGGAAAATCTCCCGTGAAGCTCAGGACCGCCTGGCGGATACAGCGACGGTGGTGGAGGAGACATTGCAGGGCATTTTGAACGTCAAGGCCTTTGCCAACGAGGGATACGAACTCCAGCGTTATCACGAAGGCCTGGGCACCTTTCTGACCGCCACGCTGCGGGGGGCCAAGTTGCGGGCTGCGTTCATTGCGTTCATTGTGTTCGCCCTGTTTGGCACCATTGTGTTGGTGCTGTGGATGGGGGCACGGCTGATGCAGCAAGGCGAGCTGAGTTTCGGTGATCTTACGCGATTCGTGCTGTATACGACGTTTGTGGCCGGAGCGATGGGGCAGTTCGCCGAGCTGTATAGCCAGCTGCAGAAAGCGATTGGAGCCACTCAACGGGTTCGGGAGCTGCTCCGTGAGACTGGGGAGGTTCAGGTGATTCTAGGACCTCGCAAGCCATCGACCCTGCCTCGGCTGCGGGGCGAAGTGGAGTTTGACGGCGTTCGCTTCAGCTATCCTTCCCGACCCGAAGTGGAGGTGCTGAAGGGGATCGAACTGGCAGCCGTCGCAGGTCAGCGCATCGCGGTTGTGGGACCCAGTGGCGCCGGCAAATCGACGCTGATCTCGCTGCTGCTCCGGCTTTATGACCCGTCCTCCGGCCGGCTGCTGATCGATGGGCGGGATGCGAAGGAATATCCGCTGGCCGATTTGCGGGACCAGATGTCGATGGTGCCCCAGGAGGTGATGCTGTTCGGGGGCAGCATTGCTGAGAACATCGCTTATGGTAAGCCGGGCGCGAGCGCCGAAGAAATAGAACAGGCCGCCCGCCAGGCCAACGCACATGCGTTTATCGAGGGCTTTCCCGAAGGCTATGCGACTTTGGTGGGCGACCGGGGGATCAAGTTATCCGGCGGACAGCGCCAGCGGGTGGCGATCGCGCGGGCCATCTTGAAAAATCCGGCGATTCTGATTCTGGATGAGGCTACCAGCGCCCTCGATTCCGAGAGTGAGCGTCTCATTCAGGAGGCGCTGGAGAGTCTCATGCGCGGCCGGACCTCATTCATCATTGCTCACCGGTTGTCCACGGTGCGGCACGCCGATCGGATTGTGGTGCTGGCCGATGGTCGGGTCGTGGAGTCGGGCACCCATTCCGAGTTAGATGCGGTTGAGGGTGGGGTCTATCGGCGCTTGGCGGCGCTGCAGTTTCGTCAGGCTAATGGCGACGCCACGCATTGAGCTCCTCACATCCGTGCTGCTCCAGCTGGGTGTGGTTCACCCAGGCCTGGAGGAGTGAATAGGATTCAAACCTCCAGGCTCCGATGGGTGTGCGGAACACGCGCTAGGGCACGGTCACCTGGATCCGATAGAACCGGTTCGCCGCCGGGGTCGGATCCGTGAACTCGGCGTGGCCGGTTACGGCTGGAGTGAGTGGATCTCCGAGGGCGCTCCACTCAGCGGAGTTAAGCGTGTCGGCAGACTGGAGCAGGTAAGTCGCTCCCAACTCAGCATGGAACACCAGATGCATGCGGCCCTCGGCCGCGTGGGAACTGAGGATGCGCGGGGCCCCGATGACTCGCAAAACGGCCGGCTGGCTTTCGATGCCGCTGCTTACCGAGTTGCCGACCACCAAATGGTAGGATCCGGCATCGGCCGTCGTGACCGAGGAGAGGGTGAAGCTCGGACCGGCCGCATCCGTCAAGGACTGACCGTTCTTGAACCATTGATAGAGGATTGGCTCCGTTCCGGTCACCGTCGCTGAAGCGGTCCAGCTGGATCCAACCAGAACGGTGCTGGAGGCGGGATGGCTCAGGATCTCTGCTCCTTTTTCAGTCGAGGTTACTGTGACCCGAGCTGGTGGGCTGCTGGTGACGCTGCCGAACTCGTTGCTGACGATTACGGTGTAATCCCCGGCGTTGGCGATCGTCACCGGGTCCAGCGTCAGCACCGAGTTGGTTTGATCCTCGAGGAGAGTCTCGTTGCGCCTCCACGCGTAGGTGGGAGCGGGTGCGGCATGTGCAGTGACCGAGAGTTGGATGCTGCCCCCGGCCTCGGCTGAAGTCGAATTGGGCTGAACCGAGATCGAGGGAGGACCTATGATGGTGAGCGTGAGGTTGGTGGTGGGGAAGGGTTCGTTGGGATGGTGGTCATCCTCAAATTTTGCGCGGAGCGTCACCTGGTAAACGCCGCTGACCTGGGGAGTACCCGAGATGACCCCGTAGGCTGGCAGGCGGTTTCCCTCCACCGTTTTGACGGTCAGACCTGCGGGTAAGGGTTCCGCTTCGAACCGATGGCCGAGATCGGTGTAAGTGGAATTCTGGGTGATCAGATAGAGGAAGGGAACTCCATTGGTTCCTTTGGCCGTGGTAGGGCTCAGAATCTTAACCGGCACACTCGCTCCCGAAACGGCATCGTAGGTGCCGGCCACTACCGTGGCTCCGACGATCCACTGGAAGACGATGGCGATCGGGGCTGAGGCCAGGGGAGAGGCAGCCTGGAAATACTTGCAGATGGGCGCGAACTGAAGCAGGAGCGACAGCAGGATGGGGGTGATACGAAAGGCTTTCATGGTATACGTTTGGAGTTACTACTGGGTACGAAATTGAATCAGGTTGGTTCGGAGGGACTAAGCTTAATTGCAACCGCATCCGCCGCCGCCGACGGCTCTGCCTCCCGAGGCTGCCTCTCGAGAGAACCACATGTGCTCGGACAGGCTGGCTTCGACCTGGTCGCGATCGGGTCGCATGGAGTAATCGATCAGCGCACCTCGCTGCCAAGGCTGGACCTTGGCGCAGCCCGGGAGGAGCAGAAGCAACGATGCTAGGCCGACCTTCGAGGCGGTGCGTTTGATCCTCGCCCAGCCCTGGGCTGGGAGTTTAGGAAACCAGGAATTCATGGAATTTACGGCTTTGGATCTGGTGGTTGTCCGTCACGATGCACCCTTCCGTCTCGGGGAGAGCGTTGAGCATCTTGAGTCCCTCCTGGGCGCCCAGAACGAAGATGGAGGTGGCCAGGATTCCCGCGATGGTGCAGCGGGGGGCGATCACGGTGACCGCACGGCACCCGTTGGACACCGGGTAACCCGTGCGGACATCGAGTATGTGGCCGTAACGGCGGCCATTGTGTTCAAATCTCTGGAAGTAATCGCCGGAAGTTGCCACTGCGCGATCTCGGATGCCGAGGCCCGTCCAGCACCGATCCGGCTGCTTGGGATCCTGGAGGCCGATATGCCAGAAGCCCCGCCCTTGGGGAGCGGTTCCGAACGTACAGATATCTTGTCCAAAGTCCACCAGGAGTCCGGGGATACCGAGTCGGACTGCCAGTCCAGTCACCTGATCCACGGCATACTCTTTTCCAATCCCGCCCAGGTCCAGGCACATGCCTTTTTCGGGCAGGAAGACCTTCCCTGCCGCCCGCCTCACTCTGCGCCAGCCAACCAGCTGTCTGGCATTCTGGATGGCCTCGTCGCTGGGAACAACTGCCGGCGTCCGTTTCCAGTTCCAGAGCTGGATGAGGGGAAGCGCAGTGGGATCGAAGGTTGCGTGGGTTAGAAAATGAGCTTCGTCGCATAGGGCGAGCAACTGCTCGGTTTCCGGGTCTACGGAAACCCACTGCAACCCTGCGTTTCGGTTGATCTCGGAGACGAGGCTTTCCGGGAGAAAACGGGAGTACCTGGCTTCAAACGACGCCACCCATAGCAGCAAGGCAGCTTCAAATTCCTGGGCGGCCGAGGTTTTGAGGAAGGTGACTCGGCACGAAGTGCCCATCGCCATAAACGTCAGATGCCAGCAGTCGCCTCGGTCGGTGAGCCGGGCGGAGGCGCGGATGCGGTCGTGAATGGAGTTGTCGTTCAAAACCATACTAGAAGGCCGGCGGTGACTACATTGGCTTGGGGGTAGTTGCTGGCAGCAGTGGAGGGATCGTCCCCTTGCATGACGTAACGCTTATAGCCCACTTCCAGCCAGGCATGTTCGTGCGCCTTGATCGTCGCCTTGATTCCATAGGTCCAAGAGTGCAGGGAGGACAGCCGGTAGTCAGCAGAGTAAAACCTAGGCAAGTTTGGTCCCGGGAACAAGGGGAATCCCAGCGCGTTTGGAACTGAGGCGTAATAGAACTCGGCCCCGGTTTGGTCGTGATAACGGAGCGCCGGCTGCAGCGAGAGATATTTCCCCAGCTTCTGGTGCCAGGTGAGGCTGAGCGTATGCGCCCAGATTCCGAAGGAGTCATGATGAAGCCGATAGGTTAGTTCCGCGCTCGCGTCGGCTTTGGTAAGAAAATGTCGGAGGCTGAGGTATCCCACCTGACGAGTGCGATGCTGAGGGCGCCTCTCGCCGAAGAGATAGCCGGGTCCGAAAAACGGGTCCGCTGCCTCAAAGTGAACTCCTTTGTATGGATCCGTCAAATAGCCATCGGACGTCCCGATTGTGGCATTGGCGGTGAAGATGGTTTTGGGGCCGAGGAGTTGGCTCATCCCCAACAACACATCGGTGATATGCTTATGCTCGATGAGCTGCTCGCCGACATAAGGTGTGTTGGCGTTGAGGACCCGGTCCAACGTGCGCGAGACGCCGAGGGTCAGGACGGTGTTCTTGCTGTTGAACTCGAACGATTCCCCCAGGGAGAAGCCGTAGGATTCGTAGTCGTTCTCGGTGCTGTAGGCCACTTGAGGAGTCAGCGTGTGGCGTCCGAGCTGTTTGGCGAGTTCGAAGGTGCCGGCTCGCCGGATATCCTGGATTGAGGCCAAAGGGACGCGGTCGCTGCCCGTCGGGGGAGGCCCTCCGGTGGGTGTGGCGCCGGAGATACTGTCATACACCATCTGACCTTTGGCCACGAGCGAGGGGTGCAGCGATTTTTCGATCAGGAACGTGCTGGTGGACACCTCCACCCGTCCGTGGTCCTCGCGGTAGAGTTCGTGTTTCAGATCCAGATGATCCGCCCCGGAGACCCGCGTTGGTCGGGCCACGTAGAGCAGCCCAGCGATCAGGAGTGAGGTTCCCAGTTTCTCGAGCGATCGACCGGGCCGCGTCCCGGCTGGCAGGCCCGCCGGGATTGGTCGCTTAAACTGGAACTCGGACAGCAACATCTTGAGTCTCAGTAATACGCCGCCGCAGCATGAATCCCTCGAGTTGATTTGCTGTTCTTGTGCTCAGCTCAATGAGCTGATGATCAATGGATTAGGAGTTTTCTAGCCAGGCCTTGAGATGGCTTCTTAGTTGTTGGCGCGCTCGGTAGATGCGCATTTCTACGGCTTTGGGTGTGAAGCCTAGGATTTGCCCGATCTCCGCGTGCGAAAACCCTTCATATTCGGCGAGTAGAAGCGGTTGGCGCAGGTCATCGTCGAGCGAGGCAATGGCTGCGCGGACAGCGTCGCTCCGTTCAGCGAGCACCAAGGCTTCATTGGGCGAAGGAGCCTCGGAGGGAATAGAGTCGCGATGGCTCTGCTGCGTGACATCGTTGAGCGCATCCAAGGACACCTGCGGGTGCCTTTGCCGCCACCGGAAGCGGTCTCGAACCAGATTCGCAGCAATGGTGTAGAGCCAGGTTGAGAAGCGGGTGGAGGGGTCAAACTTCAACCGGTTTGCGTAAACCTTGACGAATGTCTCCTGCACGAGATCGACCGCTTCGGTCTCGTTTTGAAGGCTGCGCAGCACGTAACGGTAGAGCTTGTCTCCGTGACGTTGCATGAGGGCATCGAAGGCTTCGTCCTCTCCGCTGCTCAAACAAGAAACGTCCAGGGCGTTCTCGTCCCCGCTGGAAAAAGTCATGGAGTGATCAGGGATGGACTCCTTGGTTGGCGGGGTGCACCTCGTTTGTCCGCATGCCCTCATGGCTCATGGGCGGTTGACGGAGGTGGGTGTGGGTGCTCACCCATTCGAGGTAGCGTTTGCCCTGTGCGGGGGGCATCGTTCGGCTGACTTCAAAAAAGTGCTTGAGCATCTCGGTTTGGCAGAGGCTGAAGAGTTGGCTCCGTTCCTGGAGCAGGCGCGCCATCTCGGGGGTGAACTCCTGTGAGCCGTTCAACTGCTGAGCGAGTGATTCATTGAGCTGCTCGATCTGGCGGCATCGCTCGCTGCAGCGGGGCAGGTAGCCGGCGTGCAGTTCGGCGACTCGGGCAAATTCCGCGTCGGGAAGCTTGAATTCAGCCTTGAGCCAGGCGAGCTCTGGATGCTCACTGCGCAACATCGACCGAGGCCGAGCAGTGCCAGTTTGGTAAAAGCTGTAGTAGGCGAGGACTGCGCCCAGCAATCCACAGGCGATGGTTATCAGGGAGCGGCGCATGGATCACTGAAAGTGGCCCGGCAAGGGAGCCACGGAGTGGACGTATCGGGTCTCTAGCTCCTTGGAGATTCGGTCGGTTTCCTGCCGTGCCTGGACCCAGCCGGCGGTGCCGCCGGCGATCAGGAACAACAGCGCACATCCAGCGGCGCGAGCTGGGGTGACCAGAGAGGACCGCAGCCAAGCGATCAGGCTTCGTTGCAGGAGCAACCCCAGCGGTAACCTCTGTTCCGACTCCCGGATGCGATGCCAAACCTTGGAGCGGAAGTCACGGGGGAGCCAACCTTGGGGCGTCCAAGCCCCCAGCAGCCGGCGCAGTTCCGGGTCATCTGGCTTCAGTTCGTCAACGTTCATAGGTCGGATGCCGTGGAGACCGTTGCCTCCCGGGTGCCTGGTCGACACCTCAACCTGCCGCGCATCCTGCCCCTACTACGACATCCTCCGGTTAAACCCTCAACCTTTTTAACAAGGGAGCAACGAGGGCAGGGCGCTGCGGGTGCGGGGTTGCTCGCGAAAGTCCCCAGCGTGGCTGACCCCGAACTCGGGAAGGCCGGCCAGCCCTTCACAGTACTTGGCGGCGCCGCATTGCATTAGGTCGAACCTCTCGACGAGCTCGCGACACCAGCCAGGGAATCGGTCGGTGAACTTGAGCTCCAAAATCACCCGATCCCCGAACGGAAGCGAGGGATGGTTCATCTCGGTGGAGAAAAAAGGCTCGGTTCGGGCTTCCGTTCGCACGCTCCGGTCCATGGTAACCCGCACGTTGTCGGTCTGCAGGTCGACATAGGCCTCGCGCAGGTAGGCGACGTGAGCGCAGGGGCGAGCCTGCAGCTTTTGGGTCAAGTGCACGAAATTTTGGATGGCGACCAAGGATCGGGGGTCTCGACTCAGCAGATGCTCAGGCTGAGGAAGATGCCCTTGGAGAAGCAAAGGAACGGCTTCTTTTCGCACACCCCCACGCTGCTTCAAAATGCAGTTGTTTACCCGCCGCTTGATCTCCATGAAGACGGGCGACTCCGGCTTGTCGTTGTAGAATCGCAGCCGCAGCTTGTAGCGGTTTCGATCCCCATTGATGGTCGACCAGAAGGTCGCCAGGTTCGCCGAATCCAGGTAAAGGCTGTGGACTGGGTAGCTGAAGTTCGGCTGGCCGATGCCGTTTTCATCCAGCTCCATGTAGGTTCTCAAAAAACTTCGGATAGCAATCGCCTGAGCTTCATCGAGCATGTATTTGAGCTCGAAGCGTTGCCGTTGCATGCGGTCTCGGCTCATGGCGCGAATCCTGGGGTTTTCCCGAGCTGGGCTGCGCTCAAGCGCTGCTCTGGAAGGGGGCGTGGGGGCTTTTGATCGGCAGTCACAAGTGGATAAAGTTGATCGTGTTCCTCACCCGCGAGCCCATCGGCGTTGGGGTTCAGAGAAGGTAAATACTGGCGTATCCTGGTTTTGGAACCGGAGAGCCGAGGGGTCAAGTGAGGGTCGGTTCGGGCCGGACCGAGGGCGGGCCATCATCTGAGCCATAGTTTCCAACAGCACGTGGAGGTCGAGCGGTTTCTCCATGGAAACCAAGGCCCCCTCGGCCTCCGCCCATTCTCGCTGTCCGGGTTGAGCGGTGATGATCAGCACCGGGAGGGTCGAACCCAGCTTCGACAGTTGTTCCAAGGTTTGCCACCCGTCCAATCCCGGCATGTTTAAATCCATAATGAGTAGATCGAAGTCTTCCTCCAGGGTTCGTTCCAGCACCTCATTGCCGTTGGCAACCGGGCTCACCTGATAGCCCGCGTTCCGCAGGAGCTTGCTCAAGGAGACGCGGATCTGCGGCGAATCGTCAGCCAGAAGGATCCGCTTCTTAGCCGTTGACCCCGCCTCGGGCTCGGGCCGTGCAGAAGACAGCGAACCGCAGGCACGTGGGGTTTGAGTTTCGGGTTCGATGGCCATGTTTTGCTAGCGGTTACTCTCGTTCCATTCCATTCCTGAACCCTATAGCGAAAGGCGTGCCAATGCCTTGGACTTTCCGAACAGCCTCAAATCCGCCCGCAGTTGTGAGCTTCCGCCCCGGGCCGGGGGAGGAGGTGGTCAATGGTTGGTCAGGTGTGGTAACTGACTGGTCATGAGGCTTCGGGGGTTGCTCTGGGCTTGGGGCCTGCTAAGGTCTGGTGAATACCAGGCGACACGTAGACGCCTACCATCCATGAACGACACCGCAGCGACCGAGCTTGAGCCGGCAACGACCCGAGGAGCCGGCCGTCGCCCCTTGATGACGGGGTTGGTCGCCGGGCTCGGGCTCGTCGTGTGCTTCGTGCTGTGCTTTGCTGCGGCGGCCTTCGGTGCGCAATTCGGTCCTGGCGACTGGTATGCGAGCCTGCGTAAACCGTCGTGGAATCCTCCCAACTGGATTTTTGGCCCAGTCTGGACCGCCCTCTATTCCATGATGTCGGTGGCGGCCTGGCTGGTTTGGCGGCAGGGGGGGTGGCAGGCGAATTGGCGTGCCTTGACCGCCTTTTTGATCCAACTCGGCTTGAACGCCGTCTGGTCGTGGCTGTTTTTCGGATTGCGCAATCCCGGCCTCGCCCTGGTCGAGATCCTGTTCTTGTGGGCCAGCATCCTCTGGACGTGGCGCTTATTCCGGCAGATCAGTCCTGCTGCCGACTGGCTCTTGCTTCCCTATTTGGCCTGGGTCTCCTTTGCTACCCTCCTGAATGGAGTGCTCTGGAGGTTGAACGTTTCATGATCGGCACGAACAGCAAGTTCGATCCTCGCTTTCGCGCCCTGGCTTATCTCGTCGGTGCCGCTTTGGCGGTTGCTGTGATCGTATGGGCTGAGTCGGAGATTTGGTATTGTGTCAACTATCTGCGTCAGCGAACCGAGACGGTGAGCTCGGACGGCTTTCACTTGTCGGATCAGCTCGAGGCGAGAATGCGCGAGCTCGACGCCAACTTCGCCCGGTTTTCAGTAGTCGGATCGTCGGAGCGAAGGAACGCCATCGAAGCGGAGTCCGAGGCGTTGGGTCGTTGGTTGGCAGGCTCGCGGCGTCCTCCTTTGGCGCCGGCTCAGCAGGAGGTCTTGGCACGTATGGAGTCCGTCTACGCCCGTTACGTGGCGCATGCCAGCCAAGTGCTTCGGTTGGGATCGGCCTCCTCCTCGCTGTCTCCCTCCTGGCGGGACGAGCAGGAAAACCTGCTGCGCGAGATCCTCGCGCTGGGACGCCAGTTGAACTTGGCCGAAAAGGCGGCCCTATCCAATTTCATGGCGGAAACCCGGGCCAGCATGAGCATGCTCTATGGGAAGCTGATTCTCTCCTCGGTCCTGCTGCTCGTGATGGGCGCCGTGCTGGCGTACGTGGTCTATCGCGGGGTGATCGTCCCGTTGCAGCTGCGACTCCGGGAGAGTCAGCGAGTGATCGAGCGACAGGAGAAACTGAGTTCGTTGGGAGTCTTGGCCGCCGGGGTGGCTCATGAAATACGGAATCCACTGACGTCGATCAAGGCCCGTCTGTTTACCCAACAATCCTTGCTTGATCGAAAGTCCGAGGCGTTTGAAGACAACGAGTTTATCACCGAGGAGATTTCGAGGCTGGAGAAGATCGTGTCGGATTTTCTCGCCTTCGCACGTCCCTCCGAGCCGAAGCGTGTGCGCGTCAACCTGGCCCAGCTCCTGCGGGATCTGGAAGGGCTTTTCAAACCGGCGCTGACCCAGGCCCGGATCGAACTCAAGAAGGAGTTCCTCGTGGAGCCCGAGATCCAAGCTGATCCCAATCAACTGAGACAAGTGCTGATCAACCTGGTGCAAAATGCCGCGGAAAGCATCGGCCGCGAAGGAACCATCACCTTGCGAACTCGCACGCAGAAGCCCCATCGAGGGGCGGTGGAGACCAGGGCTGTGGTGGAGGTGGAGGACGATGGAAAGGGAGTCTCGCAGGAGGTGCAGCACCGCTTATTCGACCCGTTTTACACCACCAAGGCCAATGGGACTGGCCTGGGTTTGAGCATCGCTGCCCGTCTCGTCGAGAAGCACGGCGGGGCTTTGGAGTATCAGCCGGGCCCGGAACGCGGGGCCATCTTTCGGCTGGTGCTTCCCATGGCAACCAGCGAGGGAGGAGTTCGATGAACCTGCTTTTAATCGAGGATGACCGACGGTCGGCGCAATCCCTGGAACGGGTTCTAAAGGGGCAGGGCTACTTGGTGTCGGTCGCAGAACGAGGCGATGCCGGGCTGGCTCGAGCGCTGGAGGAGCCGTTCGATGTGGTGATTACGGACCTGCGTATGCCGGGGCTGGGCGGGCTGGAGCTGGTCCGCCAGTTGCACGAGGCGCGCCCGCGGCTGCCCATTGTGCTCATGACCGCGTTTGGTACAACCGAGACCGCGATCGAGGCCACCAAGCATGGGGCCTTCGAGTACTTGCTCAAACCCTTTGACATGCCGGAGCTGTTGGATGCGGTGGCCCGAGCGATGGCCAGCGCACGGCGGATGAGCGAGGTGGTGGAGGTGGGAGCCGAGAAGCCGGATGGACATGCGATTGTGGGGCGAAGCCGTTCCATGCAGACCGTCTACAAGGAGATCGGCCGCGTGGCTGGAACGTCGGCGACCGTTCTCATTCGTGGAGAGACGGGGACCGGGAAGGAGTTGGTGGCTCGCGCCCTGTATCAGCACAGCCAGCGTGCCGCGCAACCCTTCATTGCCGTCAACTGCGCGGCGATCCCGGAATCCCTATTGGAGAGCGAGCTGTTTGGTCATGAGCGAGGGGCCTTCACTGGAGCGGAACAACGCCGGATCGGTCGTTTCGAGCAGGCCCACTTGGGAACCCTTTTCCTCGACGAGATTGGGGACATGACCGCCTTCACCCAAGCTAAACTGCTTCGCGTGTTGCAGGAGCGCGTGATTCAGCGGGTGGGGGGTAAGGAAGACATCCCGGTGGATGTCCGCATCATCGCCGCGACTCATCGGGATCTGGAGAAGCTGATCGGCGAGCGGCAATTCAGGGAAGATCTGTATTACCGATTGGGAGCGGTGGTCATTCATCTGCCCACCTTGCGCAGTCGACCAGAGGATTTGTCGGATCTAGCCGGTTATTTCCTGCGCCGTTTCGCCCGGGAGCTCAATTTACCCAGCACCTCCCTCCAGCCTGAGGCGTTGACCTGGTTGGCTCAGCAACCTTGGCCAGGCAATGTCCGGCAGCTGGAAAATACGCTCCGTCAGGCACTGTTGGTGACCCGAGGATTTCCGATTTCGCGGGCCGATCTCGAGTCGATCTCGGCTCGGCCGATGGAGTCGGCCGTTGAGGGCGGGGCGAAGCGATCGATTGAAGCGTCTATCGATGCGTGGTTGAAGGCTGCCCAGAGTGGAGAGTCAGTGGACGTGCATGCCCAGGCTACCGAGGCCCTGGAGCGAGTCTTGTTTGCCCGGGCCATTGAGCTTGCCGAGGGCAACCAAGCCAAGGCGGCCCGTTGGCTCAACGTGTCGCGTCAAACCATGCGCGACAAATTGCGCTCGTTTGGGCTCAGGGCGGATAGCCCGGAAGGGCCGGAGAGCAGCTGAGGTCTGGAACCGACCAGAGTTCTGCTGAAGAGGTAATCCATCGAGCTAAGGCAGGCTTGCGCGGAGGCGCAGATAGCCTTGCAGCTCGTTGGATGAAGTCTGACTCAGCCGAACCTTGACCGTTTTAATCAGCCCATTCGCCCTCGACTCGACGATCTCAACTCCGTCATCGGACCAGTTCCGCAAATCCGAGGAACCCTCGACGGTGAGCTGGCCTTCACAGGCCAAAAGGCAGGAGTAAGTCAGTTCCAATCCCGATGGTCCCAGCGCGAGCCCTGACCAGGGAAACGGGTCTGCCTTAAGTGGGGATAGCCCCAGCGCGAATTCGAGGAGATTGCTGAGTCCGTCCGCATCCGGATCGGCCTCCGGTGCGCCGTCAGCTCCCACCGAGGCCAAGGTGGCTTCTTGCCAGGATTTAAAGGTGAGCAAACTGTCGAAGAACACCCCGCTCGATACCCCGTTGTTCCCGGGCAGGAGGGAAGTGAGTTGGACTCGGACCCCGCCCTCCACGATCCAGGAGAGGTAGATACCATCAGAGAAGGCCCGGATCTCCTGGCTGTCCAAGATCTCGCCCGTGTCCAAACTAATCAGCTCCACCTTCTGCTCTCTCAAATTCTCATTCGGATCCCAGCAATAAAGTGTCAGGATGTGCGGCCATCCGTCGATCACGCTCACGTCGATGGTCTGCAGCGGCTCGGCGAGCCAGAAACTGGAAATGCGGTCGCTGCGCTCCACGCGCTCCAGCGCTGAGGGCAGATCTACGAATTCACCGAAGATGAACGTTCGGCCCGAATTGGTCAGTGGCTGGGTGTAGGTGGGTAGTTCGGACACATGAGCTGCGATCTCGTATCCGTCGGAACCGTAGCGTCCTTTCCAGAGACCTCTGGTCGCCGTGTCGCGCGAGAGAAACGTGGCTTTGGACGCGATTTTGGCGCCCTCGACGGTGATGATCTGCGGTTCGGACTCACCCACCTGGCCGCATAGATCGGTCGCCTTGCAAACGAGGGTGTGGACTCCGGCCGCGACGCCCGTCCAGGAGTAGTGCCAGGGCTCGCTGGTTAGGGTTTCGATCCTCTTGCCATCGACAAAGAACTCGACCGCCTGGATGCCATAAATGGAGGTCACTTCGGCGGAGAGTTGAAGTTCAGTGGGGATCACCAGGTTGCTGGTTCCTGGCAGAATCGTCATCTCAATGGTTGGCGGCGCGTGGGAAAAATCGGGAAGCAGGATGATGGAGTCGCCGGTGATGGCGTTCGATCGGGAATCGGGTCCGCAATATTGGTTCCCGCCCAGGATGAGATTGGTCGCCTGATTAATGTGAATCGCCTGGCTGAGCGAGGGGCGGCGATCGTCGAAGAACTCGTTTCCTTGGATTGTGGCGGTATCAATCAGCTTGCTGCGGAGCTCGAGGGCCGGGTAACCGGAAGTTGATGCATTCTGAAAAGTGTTTCCGAGGATCATCAGGTTGGCTTGCACGGCCTCGTAATCGGAGAGCAGGCCCCAGAGAGTCAGGTCGTTGAATTGGTTATTGATAAAGGTCAGGCGTTCAGCGGGGGAGTACAGTCGGACCGCGGCTCGCATCCCGTTTTGGCCTTCAAACACATTGTCCTGAATCCACGCGCCTGAAACATTCAGCACCTGCATGCCAACCTCGAAATGGCCTCGGATGAGGTTGCCGCGCACTTCCTGGTTGGTGCCGCTGATGGAGATAGCGTGTTGGTAGGCCGCTTGATAGGGGGGGGCCAGCTGTATGAATCGGTTATCGAGAATCTTAACGTCGGTGACGTTGGATGAATTGACATTGCCTACCGCCCACTCGACGGTGTCGATGAAGTCGCAGTTCTGGACTCTCACGTCCTTGACCTGTCGAAAAAAGGAGTGGATCTCGACGCCGCGGATGCAGTTGGTGAAGACACAGCTCTCAACCAAAGTTCGCGTCAGAGGCGGAATGCATTGTCCATCCATCAAGTTCAGGGCGACCAGGTTGGTGGAGCCTATATCCTGAAACCAAACCTTTCGTACGGTGAGGCCTTCCGTGTTCTCTGCTTCGGTCGCGTAGTTTTCGTAGGTAGCCACACTCACGAGTAGGAGAGCGTGGTGGCCACCCACGACGCGCGCATAGGAGTCACCTTCGAGCTTGGGGTTTAGGTTTCTGCCACTCAACCAGACCATCGCATTCAGGTTCGTGACCGTGTCACGGTTTCTGAACCCAGGTTGAACGAGCTCGAAATCCCCGGACCATGTGCAGTTGGTGGTGTTTCGCCAGCTCACCAAGGTTCCCGCGGCGCCCTCCTCGGTAACCCCAACCACCCGGCTTGGGGCGAGGAACCGGACGGTGACATCCGTTTTATCCCAGAATCGGAGGGGGGCCTCCGCATGGGCGTCGTCTTCCGCGGTATTGGCTGGGGCCGGATATGACCATTCACCGCCATGGACATAAATTACGTCCTGATTAGTGGCGACCAGAAATGCCTTCGCTAAATCCCGCCAAGCCCGATCGACCAGCCCGCGTTCGGCCGTCGCATCATCTCCATCCTGACGCACGTGAATGGCATGGGGTGAGTCAAAGGCTGGCAGGGAAGGTTCGGCCGCGACGGTGATCGGCGAGTGCCAGGCGCCGAGGAATCCGAGTGTGACAGCCAGGAAGGCTAAGCGCCTCAAAACTTCTGGTGTCCGCAACCGTCCTTGCTTTGGAGTAAGGGGGGCCTTCAATTTGTGGCGCAGGGCACGATCGATCTTCATTTCCGGGTACAACATGACAACATCTCTACTATCCACGATAGTATCGACCCGAACTCACGATTGCAATAGGCCTCTGTGTCCCCCTATTCAGGGTCTCGGGCGCGTCGCCCCGAACGGACATGCCAAAAGAGCAGGGCGGGAGAGAGCAA
Organism: Verrucomicrobiales bacterium; assembly: GCA_016793885.1. Taxonomy (NCBI): domain Bacteria; kingdom Pseudomonadati; phylum Verrucomicrobiota; class Verrucomicrobiia; order Verrucomicrobiales; species Verrucomicrobiales bacterium. The sequence goes on along the minus strand of JAEUHE010000178.1, from coordinate 83,889 downwards.
GCCCAGCACCAGATGAAGCGTAGCCGTGCCCGATCTCCAAGATTCGCTGCCGAGGTAATAGAGAAGATAACCGGAGCTTACCAGCAAGGCCGTAAGGATCATAAACACCACCCCGTTGGCGCGGTTTTTTTCCGCTTTCCAAGCTCGTGGAACGTGACCTGCGAGCAGGGTTCCCAATAGAAGTACAAATCCCACGGCGGAAAGTCCATGGGTGGACAGCAGCCAAGGCTTGCATCGGCGCCACTCCTCGGTCAGGCGTGCCGCTTCGTCCAACTGGTGGATCCCCGCCCAACCCGCTCCCGACAGGAACACAATGAGGCTCGTCGTGTAGAACAGGCGTCGATGTGCCGGGCTGAGGTAGAGTCCGTGGCGTTTCATGCGCTAAAAACCTGAGCCGTGGCCTGGTGCCGATCCAGCATCCGCTCCAGCTGGCTTGCATTTGAAACATTCATTGAATTGATTACTGCTTTGGTGAGGGCGTCTGCTATCCAACACTCCGCCGCTCGAACTGTAACCGCTATCGGGCTTGCCATCGCGCAGCCGAGTCGAGGATTAACCAGATGGCTGACCATGGCCCCCTTCCATCGCTTTAACGAAAAGGTTGGCGAGGAGGTAGCCAGGGCTTCGTTTTCGATTCGGAGTGAGCTGGGCAAGTGTTGGCCGGTTCGAGGATGCCGAATTCCCACGTCGAGCGGTCGATCTCCGAAAGCCCGCAGATCGCCGCCCGCGTTGACCCACCCGGAGCTGACTCCGGCGGCCTGGAGCGCCTCAACCGCGCGGTCGACTGCGTAGCCCTTGGCAATCCCGCCCAGATCGAGGGCTAGGGGACGATCGAATTGAATCCGCTGCCCGCGGAGCACGCGCACCGCCTGCCAGTTGCCGGGGCATCGTCTCTTGAGCATGGAGGGCAACAACCCCCACAGAGCCAGCAGCGGAGCGACTGTGAAATCGAAGGCCCCCGATGACTCTCGGGCGAGGTCGAGTCCCCGGCGCAGGACCTCGAAGGTTTCGGCGCTGACTCTCACCGGACGCTCCGCTGCTTGACGGTTCACGAGCGACAGTTCACTCGCGGGGTCATGAACACTCATGAGAGACTCGATCCGTTCCATGCTGGCGAAAGCGTTGGCCACGGCGCGATTCAGCATTTCCGTCCGGTTGCAGGACGAAGCTGGCATCCACGCACAGACTTCGACGAACGTTCCGAGCAGAGGTCGGCACCGACGCACCTCACTTACGCAGCACGAGTTCATAGGTAGCGAGCAAACGTTTGACCCCTTCCATGATGTGCCGGCAGCTCAGGGTGGCGCCGGAGATGCTCTTGATGTCTCCGTCCAGCTTGAATTGGTCGCCCCGTCGCTTGCCTACGAACTGACTGCGCCACTGACTCTGCCGCACCTCGCTTCCGTAGTTTTCCCGGTAGTCCATGACTTCGATCTGCTTTACCGCGCCGTCGGCCGTGATCCCCACGGCGTAGGTGATGAACTCGTGCTTTCCGATGACTTCATCGACTAGAAACCATGCTCCTTCGGACGCCTTCCACGCGGCGAGTTTCGGATTGCGGACTTTGATACCGCACGATTTTTCAACCGCCTGGCGCTGCTCAGGAGTGAGTTGAAGCTCCCACTTGACCAGTTGGACGCCCGGGAAGATCGCCTGCTGCGCCTGTTCCACGGAGAGATAGGTGGCCGTCCAGGCGGGGCAAGGGGCAGTGATCGCGATCGCTGGCAGCGCGATCCATTGAATGGCGGTTCGTACGTGTTTCACGGTTGCGAGACAATTTAAAGGAAACGCCGGAGACAGCCAAGCTGACTCCGGCGATCTTTTGCAAGAACGTGGATGCCACTCAGAAGTTCAATCCGAATATCAGCCGGGTCTCAAACGTTTGATGTTCCGTTCGGTTGATTCCGCCCTCGCGCGGGCTGCCCGTGATCTGGGGCAGAACGGTCAGGGTGGCCCACCACTTGGACGTTCCATAGTGAACGTTGGGTCCCAGGAACCAACCCGTTCCGAGATGTTCATCGAGGCCGATGCCTTCGTAGACCGAGTGGTATCGGCCTTCCAGACCGACCGACCACTTCGGGGTGAGACGGTAGGCAACTCCGGTGGTGAATTCAATCACTGCCTCCTCTTCGGTTGAACCGCCCTCACGTTCCCATTCCTGTTCGTAAACGGCGTTCGCTGCCAGAACCCACTTGTCTCCTAGATTCTTGGAAAGCAATACCTTGTATTCTAGTTCCTGCTCGTTGCCGTTGTAGGTGGGCTCAAAATAGAGCGCTAAACCCACGGGCTGCTTGTGCGGATTCAGGAGCTGGTATTTAAACTCAGCGGAGATCCCCTTGAAGTCGAAGTCGCTGCTGTCCTGCACCGAAGGGTTGCGCGCCACATCCTGGGTGCTGCGGAAATTGAGATAGAGGGCGGTGGTCAGCCGTTCGGTGAGGCCGTACTCGATCTCCTCGCGAAAGTCCCAGATATGACGGTTGTAATCGCGATCGCCGCCGGGGAAGCCCTTCCGGTAGGTGAGCCACTGTTCAAACTCCCATTTGCCTTGCGGGAGGACGTCGCTTTCATAGACGTAGGTGAAGTATCGTTCGTCGGCCTGCACGGTGAGGGCGGAAGCCATCCAGAGGGCTCCCAAACACTTTTTAATCTCGCTCATAGTCTGCACAGAGTAGCGAGTTCGGGGGGGAGGCGCTTTCGGCGGTTTGCTAAACCTTGTCGCAGGCTTGCTCTAGCCGCGGACGGTGCCCACGGCTAGAGGAAGTGCCGGCGACCGGAGCTTCGGGGTGCCTTCTTGATTTAGGAAACTCAGTCTGACCGGTCAGAATCGGTCTATTTCGCCTCAATTCATCCCGCTCCGCTTGGTTTTCAGGCCGTTCCCACCATTCGGTGTGGTTTTTCAGATGGTAGGTCGGGATTACCAGGGTCCACTCCAGTTTCGAGAAAACCTCCAGCGGATCGACTCTTTTCCGAAGGAAAAAAATCTAGCAGCCTGTCGCGACGTTTCCTAAGAGTGAATTCAGCACAAAAGGACTCCACAGCCGCACTCACGCCCGGTCGGGACAAGTCCGACAGGCTGCTAGCGATATCCTAAATTAAACATCCGCACGAAGCTGAACGCAACTGCCGTCACGATGCCAGCCAGCAGGGCCTCCGAGGACCAGGGAAGGCCGATGTCCCAGCCGGACAGGATGACAGCGATCAGGGGATAGAACGCGCAGACCACGCAAAAGCCAGCCACGGCCCAATAGAACCATTTGCCGATGTAGTGGTCGTTATTGAACGCCGAAGCGGCGGGGATTGCGCCCAGGAACATCGCGAGCGCCAGCATCTGCACCCATTTCCCCAGCACGAAGCTCACCCCGAACATGATCAGCGCCAAGACCGCCATCCCTCCCACCACAATGCCTTCCCACTTCTCGATGGGCTTGAGACACTGACGGGCGAATCGGTCTAACATCATCAGCAGCGAACTGAGCCCACGGGCCAGAGCGGTCCAGAACACCAGGAGCAGCCAACATCCCGCCAGCAGGCTGGCGACCAAGGGAGCTCGGTCCTTGAGGTAGCCGTAGAGAAGCCGATAGGTCAGATAGCCTCCGAGCCAAATTGCCGTTTGACGTCCCTCGGTGAGGCTGGAGAGAAAAGCGTTAAAGCGGATCAAGGTTCGATAGAACCAGGAGCGTGAGCGGAAACTTTCCACCAATCCCAAACGCGCCCCTTCATGGTTGGGATTCAGTCGCAGAGCCTCCATGAAGTGCTCGTTGGCCTTGCGATAGTCCCCTTTTTGGAGCGCATTCCACCCGGCGCTCGAATGTGCGCTGTCCTCCTCGGCATGCTGCTGGAGCTGCTGGCGGACTAGTTCGTCGTTGGTCTCATGTTTCCCTTGTTGAAGCAGGGCCACGGAAAGGATCTCCGCCGCCGAGGCATCGGTCGTGTCCAGCTCAAGCGCCTTGCGCGCGGCGGCTTCGGCTTCCGGCCAGCGGCGCAGCCGGAGGTACAGCCGGGCCAGGGTGCTTTGAGCGAAGCAGCTGTCCGGATCCAACTGGATCGCCTGTTGCGCGGAGGCCAGGGCTTCGCGGACCGGCTCGTCCTGGCCGTCCTTAGCCTGGTTGAGCAACGTGAGCGCCAGCACGCCGTGGGTCAAGGGCGACTCCGGCTCGAGGCTCACTCCTCTGCGGGCGGCATCGACTGACTCCCGCTTTTTGTCGTCGAGATTCATCCAGCAGAGCGCCAGAAATGAAAAGCACTCGGCGTTGTTCGGATCCGCTTGAAGGCCACGTTGAAGCCACGCGGCAGCGTCCTCGTAGCGGCTGCGGTCCATGAGGGCATGGGCCCGGACCAGGCACTGGGAAGCGTCGGGTGCTTCGTTCGTCTCGTTCATGGAGTGAGGTAGCCCGTGCGGATCTGGCCGGGTAACTACTTTTTCAGCAGACCCAGATACTTCAGCACATCGTCATAGAACCCGCTCTGGTTGGAGTACATGGCGTAGTTTCGAGCGCTCTCGAACCAGGCCTTGGTGGTGGGCTTATGACGGCCCGCCGCCTTGGCCAGATCCTTGGTGGAGATGGGCACCACCTGTCCGGTCTTCATCGCTTCGGAGAGCACATCCTCCGTGGCGAGGTCGAACATCGCTTTGAGGTCGGCCCCGCTAAAGCCGTCGGTCTTCTTGGCCAGCGCGACGGGATCCAGCTGCCCAATGGGCTTGTGCTTGGCCATGACTTCGATGATGGCGCTGCGGGCATCCGTGTCAGGCGGGGGGATAAAGAGGGTGCGGTCGAATCGGCCGGGGCGACGGAAGGCGGGGTCGATATGCCAGGGGGCGTTCGTGGCTCCCAGGATCAGGACTCCGTCGTTTTCGGGGCCTGCGCCGTCCATCTCGCTCAGGAATTGGTTGATGAGATTGCGTCCGGCGCTCTGGCGCAGGTCCCGACGGTCTGCTGCCAACGCGTCGACCTCATCGAAGAACAGAACGCAGGGGGCATTGTTGCGCGCGAGTTGGAACACTTCGTGCATGTTCCTTTCGGAGCTGCCGATCCACATGTCGAGGATTTGGTGCAGGCCCAGAGCGATGAAGTTCGCCTTGATCTCGCCGGCGGTCGCCTTGCTGATCAGCGTCTTTCCGCAGCCCGGGGGGCCGTAGAGGAGCACACCTCCGCCGATCTTCTTGTTGTACATCTTGAAGAGATCCTTGTGCTGAAGCGGATAAATGATCTTCATTCGGATCTCCTCCTTTACAGCCTCCATCCCGCCGACATCGGCGAAGCTCATGTCGGGTCTTTCGAAGTCGGCCAAGCCGAGGTCAAACGCATTGCCGCCGCGGGGCTCATCGTCGTCCTCGAGCCAGTCTTCCACGGCTTCGCCGTCTCCGGTCACTCCGAGTCTTCGTTGGGTTGGTGGTGCAGCGTCGTTGGATTCCGCAGGCCGGACGCCCGCCAGCATCTTCTCCAGGCCCGGATCGCTCAGGCTCGCGTCCAGCCGCAAGGCCTCCTCATAGAGGGTCTTGGCTCGCTGAAGCTCGCCTTCACTGGCCAGCACTCGGCTCAGGAACACGCGGGCGGGGGCGGAGGTGGGGTGCTCTTGGATGAGCTGCTCGGCTCGGACCACGGCCTCGGAGGTTTTTCCTTCCAGCTGCGCCAGCTTGGCGAGCCCCAGCTTGGCCTCGGCGTTGCTCGGATTCAGCTGGGCTGCCTGAACATAGGCGACGCGCGCATCGCCGAGCTGCAGTTCGTCCAGACAGGCCTTGGCATACAGCAGGACCAGCGGCAAATTGTCGGGCGAGTGCGCGAGCGCGAGTCGCAGCGATTCGATTTGAGAACCCATGGTGCCAGGATTCCAGCGGGTGGCTTGCGGTTTGGCAAGTGCGATTCACAAGTTCTATCTGCCTGGGGTGTGGACGTGAATCGAGGCCATGAGCCTGGTCGCTCCCCTACAGTCCGGGTGCACCTCCGCGTCCTCCGCGCCTCCGCGAGAGAAGTTCCCTCCCCTGACTCGGAAGGACTGCCGGAATCTCTCGCGGAGACGCGGAGAGCGCGGAGGGTAAAGAGTCCATGGAGAGCCATTATCACGTCGACATTTCGAACGTTCATGGATTTCATGGTGTCTCAAACGCGAAACGGGAAGATATCCCGACGCTGCTTTTAAATGTAAGCATTGTAATCTTAAACAGTGTCGATTCCCAGATTCTGGAACGCTCATTCTCCGATGGAAACGAATTCCCAACCCCTAACGCTCGGCTTTGTCTCGGCCATTCTGGCTGAGCTTAGCCTTCAGGAAGTGATCACCTTTGCTGCCGCTGAAGGATTCAGCTGCGTGGAAGCGATGTGCTGGCCTGTCGGGAAAGCAGAGCGCAAATACGCCGGTGTGACGCATGTGGACGTCGCGACGCTCTCCCGCGGGCGGGTCGACGAGATCCTCGGGTTGTGCGGTTCTCAGGGGGTCGCCCTGACCGCTCTCGGTTATTATCCCAACCCACTCGATCCGGATCCCCAGGTTGCCAAAGTTGCTGTGGATCACTTGAAGAAGGTTATCCGAGGCGCCGAGTTGCTGGGGCTCAAGAACGTCAACACCTTCGTGGGACGCGATTGGACGCGCAGCGTGGATGACAATTGGCCGCGGTTTCTGAAAGTCTGGCGGCCGCTTATCGCCTTGGCTGAAGATCATGGGATCAAGATCGGGATTGAAAACTGTCCCATGTCCTTCACCAAAGATGAATGGCCGGGCGGCAAAAACCTCATGACGACTCCAGCGATCTGGCGCCGGGCGTTCAACGACATTCCCAGTGACAGTTTCGGGTTGAACTACGATCCCTCCCACTTCGTCCTGCAGCAGATGGATCCCGCCAGTCCGCTGAGGGAGTTTCAGTCCAAGTTTTTCCACCTCCATGCCAAGGATGTGAAGATCCGTCGCGATCGTCTGCAGGAGGTAGGGGTCTTTGCGCATCCTCTCGAGTGGCATCAGCCGCGCATTCCCGGCTATGGGGAGATGGATTGGGGACGGTTCATGAGTGCCTTGATGGAAACCTCGTATCGTGGACCCGTCTGCATCGAGGTGGAGGACGACACCTTTGGGAAATCCCTGGAAGGACGTCAGCGCGCCCTGAAGGTCGCCCGCAACGTGCTGGCTCCTTATTTTCCCCACTGATGCATAAATCCCGTTGAAACATGAAATACACCTACGAAGACCTGGCCAAGATGATTGACCATTCTCTCTTGCATCCGACGATGACGGATCAGGAGTTGGAGGACGGCTGTCGATTGGCGGCAAAATATGGCGTCGCGTCGGTCTGCATCAAACCCTATGCCGTGAAGCGGGCCGCCGAGTTGCTGAAGGGCAGCGGGGTGGTGGTGGGGGCGGTCATTGGTTTCCCGCACGGCAACTCCGCCACAGAGTCGAAGCGCTATGAGACCGAGTTGGCCTGTCGGGACGGTGCGACGGAGATCGACATGGTGATCAACATCGGGAAGGCCCTCGGCGGCGACTGGGATTATGTCGCGCGCGATATCCAGGTCGTGTGCGCGGAAGCGCATGGACGGGGGGCGAAGGTGAAGGTCATTTTTGAGAACGACTATTTGACGAAGGGAGGCGCTGGTCTGAGCTCGGACGAGTTCAAGCGGAAGCTCTGTGAGCTTTGCGAGAAGGCGGGGGCGGATTGGGTGAAGACTTCTTCCGGGTACGGCTTCGTGAAGCAGCCGGATGGCAGCTATAACTACAAAGGGGCCACCGAACACGATCTGGCGCTGATGCGCGCGAGCGTGTCGGCGAAGGTTCAGGTCAAGGCGGCCGGTGGGGTGCGCGATCTGGATGGGCTGATCAAAGTTCGCGATTTGGGTGGTTCCCGCTGTGGGGCGACCGCCACGGCCGCCATGCTGGATGAGTATCGACGGCGGGAGGCGGCCGAGAAGTCGGGAGCGGACGCATCGGGCGGCACCGCGAAGTTGGGGGCTGGGGGCTATTGAGCCAGAAAATCCCAGCAAAAAGTGGTGGGTTGGGTGGGACTCGAACCCACGACCAATGCCTTAAAAGGGCACTGCTCTACCAACTGAGCTACCAACCCGTTTCCAAGAGCCACGAAAATTAGACGAGGGAGCAGCGCGGCGCAAGAGGTTTTCATCGGCGGAATTCTTGGATTCTCGGTTCTCAAACGATCGCTCCTTTGTTAGCTTCCGCTCCGAAACCTATGAAGACCCCCATTCTTGCCATCCTGGCCGTGGCTCTCCTGGCCTTGGTTCCCCCCTCGTTCGCCGGGAAACAATCCGGGACTCTCGACATCTATTGGATCGATTCCGAAGGGGGCGGATCCACCCTGATTGTGACCCCGAACGACGAGTCGATCCTCATCGATGCAGGTAATCCCGGCGGGCGCGATCCGCAACGGATGCACCGGGTTGCCGTCGAAGCGGCCGGACTGAAGCGGATCGATCACGTGATCGTGACTCACCTGCACATCGATCATTTCGGGGGCGCGCCGGAGCTGAGTCAGCTCCTCCCCATCGGGACGGTCTACGACGGCGGCGTTACGGACTCGGACCCGGACGGCAACAAAGCCAATACCCGCTGGCCCTTGATGATCCGGCCCTACCGCGAGATGAAGGTAGAGCAGCGTGTACAGGTCAAGGCGGGATTGGAGATTCCATTGAAACCGGTGAGTGGGGGACCTCGGCTCTCCTTAAAGTGCTTCGCCTCCAAGAAGGAGTTCGTGGCGGCCCCCGCGGGTGCGACTGGCTTGGCGGGATGCGATCAGCCCAAGCTCAAGGACCCCGATCCGTCGGACAACGCCAACAGCTCGGTTTGGGTGCTTCAATTTGGAGACTTCCGATTTTTTGATGGCGGCGACCTGACCTGGAACATCGAGCAGCAATTGGTTTGCCCCGTGAACCGCATCGGGACGGTGGATGTTTATCAAGCGAACCACCACGGCCTGGATGTGAGCAATCATCCGCTGCTGGTTCAGTCGTTGGCACCGACGGTAGCCGTGATGAACAATGGGCCTCGTAAAGGGACGGCCGCAGAGGTGGTGCAGACGTTGAAGAGCACGGCTTCGATTCAGGCGGTCTATCAGGTGCACAAGAATGTGCGGGCCGACGGCCAGAACGCGGCTCCGGATGAAATGATCGCGAATCACGCGGAAAAGTGCAGCGGGAACCATTTGAAGTTGAGCGTGGCCAAGGATGCTCGCGACTACATCGTTCAAGTGCCGGCAACGGGGCGTTCGTGGACCTACCGTACCCGGACGAAGTGAGTTCGGTGAGTGATGAGTGATGAGTGATGAGGGTCTACGAACTACCACCTGACCCCTTATCATCCCCTTCGGAAAGAGGGTTGACGGAAGCGGCAACTGGCCCTTCGCTTACAGCCGGATGACCGAACTTGCTGTGGAACTGATCGTTGTGGTGTTGCTTCTCGTTGCAAACGGGGTGTTTGCTATGACGGAGATCGCCGTGGTTTCGGCCAATAAAGGCCGGTTGCGTCGATTGGCCGAGCAGGGAGACGAACGCGCCAAGGCTGCCCTGGAATTAGCTGAATCGCCCAACCGCTTTCTTGCCACGGTGCAATGCGGGATTACACTGGTGGGAGTCATCGCTGGTGCGTTCGGTGGAGCTCGACTGTCCGAGCACCTCGTCCCCCACCTGGCACAGTTGCCGGGGTTGGCTCCCTACGCCCGTCCGGTCTCTTTCGGGGTAGTCGTTTTGCTCATCACGTATCTTTCATTGGTTCTGGGCGAACTGGTACCCAAACGCATTGGGCTCGGCAATCCTGAGGGGATCGCGCTGCTGGTATCCAGGTTTATGCGCCGCCTGTCAGCGACCTGTGCGCCATTGGTTGATTTTCTATCGGGTTCCACGGAGTTGCTGCTGCGCCTCTTCCGCATCAAGCCTGAACCGGCGAACGCCATCAACGAGGAAGAGGTGCGAGTGCTGATGGCAGAGGGGATGCGCGCTGGCGCGTTCAACAAAGTCGAAAGCGAGATCGTGTCGAGTGTGTTGGAGTTGGATCAACTCCGCGTGCGCGATCTGATGACGCCTCGGACCAAGGTGATCTTTCTGAACCAGGACGATCCGCATGAGGCGATCTGGCACAAGATCGTCGTGAGCAATCACAGCTATTTTCCGGTGTATGCCGGAAACCGGGACCACATCGTCGGCCTGGTGTCGGTGAAGTCGATCTATGCCAATCTTGCGGCCAACGCCGGGGTGCGTTTAAAAGATTTGATGGTCCCGCCTTTGGTGGTGCCGGAGAGCCAGGACGCCTTGCAGTTGCTCGAGACCTTCAAGCAGCGTGGCAAACACCTCGCCTTGGTGGCGGACGAGTTTGGCGGCATTTCCGGACTGGTCACCATTAATGACGTGATGGAAGCGATCGTGGGCGAGTTTCCCACTGCCGAGGAGCGCGCGCGGCCGGGGGCTCAAAAGAGGGAGGATGGCACCTGGTTAGTCGATGGCCTCATGGAGGTGGATCGCGTTGCCAAAACCATTCCGGGCGTCGCGTTCGACCAGGACGAGTATCAGACCCTCTCTGGCTACATCACCAAGCATCTGGGGCATCTTCCCAAGGAGGGAGAAACCTTTAGGGATCAGGGCTATGTTTGGGAGGTTTTGGACATGGATCGGCATCGTGTGGACAAGATTCTGGTCACTCCCATGAAGTCGCCGATGCATTAGTTTGTTGATTTGTGCCCTGCAAGATTGGTTATGAAATGCCCGTCCGGACGTGGTTGAGCACAAACCCATTGACTGAGGATTCCCCCTTACCTAGGCTTCGGTCGTCTTGCGGTTAACGAATTTCTAGGGCTCAAATTCATGTCAGATCCAGCAACAATCACGAAAGGTTTAGAGGGTGTTGTCGCGGCCAAAACCCGTCTCAGCGATGTTCAGGGAGAAGTGGGCCGTTTGATCTACTGCGGTTATGACATCGATGAGTTGGCGGGTCGGGTGAGTTATGAGGAAGTGGTGCACTTGCTGCACCACAACCATCTGCCGAGCCGCAAGGAGCTTTCCGAGTTGCGTGCGACTCTGGCTGGGTTTCGGGATCTTCCGCAGGGTGTGATTGACACCATTCTCAATCTTCCCAAGGACACACCGCCCATGCATGCGTTGCGCACGGCGGTGTCGATTCTCGGGTGCTTCGACACCACGGCGGAGGACGATTCCCAGCATGCGCAGCGGCGCAAGGCACTGCGATTGATTTCTCAGATTCCGGTCGTGACCGCTTATTTCCACCGCCATCGCCAAGGGTTGAGCCTGGTCCATCCGGATCCGACGCTCGGAGAAGGGGCGAATTTTCTGTGGATGATCAACGGAGAGAAGCCCTCGGCCGACATGGAGAGCACCATGGATCTGTGCTATGTGCTGCATGCGGATCACGGCATGAACGCCTCGACCTTTGCGGCTCGGGTGACCATTGCGACCTTGAGCGACATGTATTCGGCGGTGACCAGCGCGATCGGCACGCTGAAAGGGCCGTTGCATGGGGGTGCCAACGAGGGCGTGATCAAGATGCTGCAGGAGATTGGTGATCTGGCCAGTGTGGATGCCTACATTGAGGATGCCATGGCCCAGAAGAAGAAGATCATGGGCATTGGGCATCGGATTTACAAGGTGCTGGACCCCCGGGCTCCCCATCTCAAGCGCATGGCGCAAAAGCTGAGCGCGCAGATTGGCGAGCCGAAGTGGATCCAGATGAGCGAACGGATTGCCCAACTCATGTTGGAGCGCAAGAATCTCCACGCGAACGTCGATTTCTACTCGGCTACCGTCTACTATTCGCTGGGCATTCCCACCGACTTGTTTACCCCGATTTTCGCGATTGCGCGCACCGCGGGATGGACGGCGCATGTGCTGGAGCAGTTGGCCGATAATCGGCTGATTCGTCCGCAAAGTGTTTACACCGGGCCCTCCGGGCTTAAGGTGCTTCCGATCGATCAACGATAGTGTGTGCCGCCGCCCGATCGGGCGGTGTTTTTTTGGCGACATCGGCTTCCTGACAACGAATGAACATTCACGAGTATCAAGCTAAGGATCTGTTAAAGCGACACGGGGTCAATGTGCCTCAGGGCGAGGTGTGCGACACCCCGGAAGCTGCCCGTAAAATCGCGGAGGGCATTTTCGCCAAGGGTTCGACCCTGGCGGTCGTCAAATCGCAGATCCACGCCGGTGGCCGTGGAAAGGGGACCTTCAAGAGCGGGTTTCAAGGGGGCGTCAAACTGTGCAAAACCGCGGACGAGGTGTTCGACAAAGCCAAAGCCATGCTCGGCAATGTGCTCGTGACCAAGCAAACGGGTCCCGAGGGCCGCTTGGTCAGCAAGCTCTTGATTGCCTCCGCTCCAGACATCAAGAAGGAGCTTTACTTGGCCGTTTTGCTGGACCGTGCCGTCTCTCGCCCGCTGGTGATGGCGAGCACCGAGGGTGGTGTCGACATTGAAGAAGTGGCGGCCAAGACGCCCGAGAAGATTGTTCGCGAGCACATCGACCCGGCTGTGGGGATGATGCCGTATCAGGCCCGGAAGATCGCCACTGCGCTCGGCCTCAAGGGCGATGCCTTCAATTCGGGCGTGAAGTTGATCCAGGCGGTCTACCGAACCTGGTGGGAAAGCGACGCCTCGATGGTCGAGATTAATCCGTTGTGCATTGTCACCGGACCCGACGGCAAGGAAGCGTTGGTGGCAGTCGATGCCAAGATCGGTCTGGACGACAATGCGCTGTATCGGCATCCCGACATTCAGGCGATGCGCGATCTGGCGGAGGAATCGCCCTTGGAGATCGAGGCCAGTAAGTTCTCCCTGAACTACATCAAGTTGGACGGGAACATCGCCTGTTTGGTGAATGGGGCCGGGTTGGCCATGGCCACCATGGATATCATTAAGCACTACGGCGGCGATCCGGCGAATTTCTTGGACGTGGGCGGCGGCGCGAGCAAGGAGCAGGTAGCGGCTGCCTTCAAGATCATCCTGAGTGATCCTTCTGTGAAGGCGATCTTCGTGAACATCTTTGGTGGCATCATGGACTGCAATGTAATTGCCACCGGCATCGTGGAGGCCGTTCGTGAGACCGGGCTCAAGCTGCCCTTGGTGGTTCGACTGGAAGGCAACAATGTGGCCGCGGGCAAAGACAGCCTCAGGAACAGCGGCCTGACCATCATCAGCGGGGATACCATGGCGGACGCCGCCCAAAAGGTCGTCAAATCTGTTGGCGCCTGATTCATTCGATCAATTTAACTCACTCTTTTTCACACATGGCTATCTTCGTCACTCCACAAACCAAGGTGTTGGTCCAGGGCATCACTGGAGCGTTTGGCGCCCGCCACACCCAGCTGAGCTTGGCTTACGGCACTCAGGTTGTTGCCGGGGTCACTCCGGGCAAGGGCGGGCAATTTTTTGAGAGCAAGGTTCCGATTTTTGATACGGTGGCCGATGCGGTTAAAGTGACCGGAGCGACGGCGAGTGCCGTGTTCGTACCGCCGCCGTTCGCGGCGGATGCCATTTTGGAAGCCGTTGATGCCGGAATGGATCTAGTGGTGTGCATCACCGAGGGGATCCCGGTGAACGACATGATTCGAGTCCGTCGAGCGATGGAAGGCAAGAAGACCCGTCTGATTGGGCCTAACTGCCCGGGCGTGGTCACCCCTGGAGAGGGTAAGGACAGCCACGGTGGCTGCCGCATTGGCATCGCCCCCGGTTACATTCACAAGCGTGGTAACATCGGAGTGGTGTCCCGCAGCGGCACGCTGACGTATGAAGCGGTATTTCAGCTCACTGCCCGCGGAGTGGGTCAGAGCACCTGTGTTGGAATTGGCGGTGATCCGGTCAATGGCACCTCTCATCTCGATGTCATCAAGATGTTCATGAACGATCCGGAGACCCATGGGATTATCATGATTGGGGAGATTGGCGGGAGCGCCGAGGAGGAAGCGGCAGAGTGGATCAAGCAGCACGGCACCAAGCCGGTGGCAGGATTCATCGCGGGAGCGACGGCTCCCCCGGGACGCCGCATGGGCCATGCCGGCGCGATTGTGAGCGGAGGTAAGGGAACCGCTGCCGCCAAGATTGAAGCTTTCCAAGCCGCTGGCATCGGAGTCGCGGCAACGCCTTCAGAAATGGCGGCAACTTTGCTTAAGATGATGTGAGCTGAGGGCGAGCCAGCTTCCCGGCCGGGGATGGACCGAGGGGCCGTGGAGCACAGGCTGGGGCTTCGGAAACGTGTGATTCGCCAAGGATGCCGTGGCACTTCTCGATTTCATCCTGAATCTTGCCGCTCTGTTGCTGTGGCTGAACTGGCGGTTTTTGAGGCTGGCCAAGAAGGATCCTGGACCGGGCGGTATTTCTCTGGCCGGCACACTTAAGAGCACAGCATCCCCCAAAGCGGAGGCTTGGCCCTATCTGGCGGCGTTGATTGGCTTGTTGCTCATCCGGGCCTTGGCCTACTACACCATCGGAAACAATCTCCGGGTCAACATGGTCCTTCCGCTCGGGTTGGTTTCCATTTCGTTCAACCCACGGATGATCATGCGCATGTTTCTCTTCTCCGGGTTGAGCTTCGCGGTCTTTAGCTTGGTTTTTTACTTCTGGCTACTTCTGCTGAGTGTTTTGAATCATCGCGTCACTGAGCCTGATGCCTGCCTTCGGTTGGTCCGGCTTCACTTGGGCAGGGTGCAGCGATTCCCGGTGTGGGCTAAACTGATGTTGCCAGGGTTGTTGGCCGGTCTTCTTTGGCTCGGGATTGGGTGGTGGTTGGAAGTAATCGGGCTCTTTCCCGTCCCCGCTTCTCTGGAAACGCGGGTCTTTCGCTGCGTCTTGATGGGAGTCTATGCCTATCAGACGTGGATACCCGCGTTGCTTTCAGTGATGGGATTGTATGTGTTGAACAGCTACATCTATCTGGGTGAGGCCGCTTTTTGGAACTTCATCGGGGTGACTGCCCGCAACCTGCTCGGGTTGCTCGGAGCTTGGCGTCTCCAGGCCCGGAAGTTGGATTTCACCCCGCTGCTATGGATTCTCGGGCTGTGGTGGGTGGGCTGGCGGGGTGCCCTGGGATGGTTCGGGGGCGGAGGTTATTGGATCGCTCAGTGGTGGAATCAGCTCCGGTAGGAAATAAAAACGTCCCGCCTGCTGCCGATCCCTAGGCGGCGCAAGCGGGACGATAACCCTAACCCTAACCCAAACCCTATTGTGGGAACTGAGGCCAACCCAAAAGCTTCAGTCCTCGGTTTATTAAAGCAGGCGGGATGCCAAACGGTAAGTCGTTGGTAATGCGAACCAGCCTTTTCGAACCAGGGGGGAAATGTGCGTAATTTCCACGCGTGATGCGTGTGGATGCCTCAAAACGGTTCAGGACGGGCCTAGTCGCTTCAAAAGTTCGTCGACGGCACCCTCGATCGGCTCGATCTCAATCCTCCGTCCCGGGCGAGTGGGTTCGCTGGTGGGGGGCGGAGGAGGGGGCGTTGAAACGGGTCGTGGGAGAGCCTGCGGAATCCCCGGAGAGGGCAGCGGAGGTAGAACTGACGCGGGAAGCTCATCTGGTTCGGCGGGGAGGAGTTCGGCGGCGTTGAACCACTGCTTGCGGTTTTCGATCCAATGGGAGTAGCGGGCGAAACTCCACATTCCATGCTCTGCACCGGTTTCGATGGACGACGCCAGTTTGTGGAATTCTCCGGCGCGGACTTGGGCTCGGGTGGCGTGGGTCATGATCAGGACTTCGCACTCGGGAACCCTGAGCTTTAAGTCGGGCCGATATCTCAGACGCTGAGCGATGACGCCTACCAGACAGTCGGCGAGTTGGGCCCGAACACTGGATTGAGCTTCGGGCGGAAAGCTAGAAACGAGCCGTTGAAGCGCCTCGGTGGCAGTGCCTGAGTGCATGGTGGTGATGACGAGGTGGCCGGTTTCAGCCGCACTGAGAGTCAGGCGCATCGTGGAGGGATCGCGCATTTCCCCGACCACCAGGACATCGGGATCCTCGCGCAATGCGTCCATGAGGGCTTGCTCGAACGAAGGAGTGTCGCGGCCGACTTCCCGCTGGCGCAAATACGCCTTTTTGGGGCGGTGTAAGAACTCGATCGGGCTCTCGATAGTGATAATGTTGCGCGCTTCGGTTTGGTTGATCTCCTCGACATAGGCCGCCACCGTGGATGATTTGCCCGATCCGGTGGGGCCGGTGACCACCAAAAGGCCGGTGTGGGCCTGAGCCAAGCGCTTGAGGTCGGGGTGGAGATTCAGGGCGTCCAGTGTGACTTGGTGGGCGGCGAGGATTCGGATGGCCATGCCGACTCCGCGGGCTGTCTGGAGGATGTTGATCCGGCATCTGATTCCCTGGGCTGTGACCGACAGGTCGGCCGAGCGCCGTTGAAGAAACTGGTTCCAACCCTCTGATTGCAAAAGACTTTGGGCCATTGCCAGGGTGTCCTTGGGAGGGAGAGCTTGATCGAGGGCGCGCAATTGGCCGCGGATTCTCAGGGCCGCTGGCAGACCGGCCTCGATATGGAGGTCGCTGGCACCATGGTCTTTGGCTACTCCAATCAGTTGAAGCAGTTGTGCATTCACAGTTAGGAAACTAAACTCCAAAGCCCAGCTTTTGTCGCGCTTGAAGATTCACTCGATAATTTGCTTCTCCGTTCTGCTCGCCTCCGGCAAGCTGATGGCATGGGTACGCGACGAAAGGCGCGCGAGCGCGCGCTTCAGTTTCTTTATCAGTTTGACTTTAACCCGGCCGAAAACCTGGGCGAGGCCATGGATCATTTCTTCGAGTCGCAACGATTGGCGGCGCTGAAGGAGGACAAGCCTACCTTGGTGGGCACCCCTGATCCGGAATCGGCTGCGCCCACGACGGATGACCTGGCGCTTCGCTCGTTTTCCGAGCCGCTTATCCGCGGCGTGATCCAACATCGGGATGCGATCGATGCTGAGATTCAGAAGTTTGCGCACAACTGGGACATTCGCCGAATGGCAGCCGTAGACCGTAATATCCTGCGTTTGGCGGTCTATGAAATGCGGCACCGGGACGATATTCCGCCGGTGGTCAGCATCAACGAGGCGGTCGAGATTGCGAAACGGTTCTCAACCCAAGATTCCGGCAAGTTCGTGAACGGAATTCTGGACAAGATCAAAGGCGAGTTGCTTCGCCCGGCACGCGCTGTGACCTCGTGAGCGGGGCTACTTCCACATCCACCGCGGAGTGGCTGGCGGATTTGCATCTGCACACGCGTTTTTCCGACGGGACCTACAGTCCGGACGAGCTGGCTTCCGAGGCGGCTCGCCATGGGCTCCAAGCGGTGTCCTTGACGGATCATGACACGGTTGAGGGTTGCCCGCCGATGGCCGAGGCTTGTGCTCGTCATGGAATCGAGTTTATCGAGGGGTGCGAGTTCACCGCCCAGGCTTCCAATGGGGTTGAACTCCACATCTTGGGTTATTACCTGGATATCGAGCACGCCCGGCTGCTTTCCGTCCTGAACCATTATCAAGGAGTGCGACAGGAACGCATCCGTCAGATGGTGCAGCGCTTGAACGAGGTTGGGGTCGCGCTGGAGGCAGATCAGGTCTTTGAGCTGGCCGGGTGCCGATCGCCGGGGCGTCCCCACATCGCCCGGGCCTTGGTTCAGGCCGGTTTCTGCGCGACGTCGGATGAGGCGTTCGACCGATATCTCAAGATGCATCGCCCGGCCTGGGTGCCCAAAGCGAAGCTCTCTGTCGATGAGGCCATCCAGCTGATTCATCAGGCGGGCGGGGTGGCGGTGATGGCTCACCCGGCTCTCAATCGATCCGATGATCTGATCCCGGAACTCGCTGCTCTGGGACTGGATGGACTGGAATGCTGGCATAGTCGGCATTCGCCTTCCGACGTCGATCGCTACCGCCGCATGGCCGACCAGCTGCATCTTTTGGTCTCGGGGGGATCGGATTGCCACGGCATGAACAAGGGATGTCCCTTGATCGGCGGGGTCAAGATTCCTTATCCGTTTGTCGAGCGTCTTCGCGAACGCCGAGATCGAGTGAGGTCAGCAGGACGTTGATCGAAGCGAACCACAGGAAACACATGTTCAGTTTGTTGCAAAAGTTCAAAGACGGCCTGTCCAAGACCAAGGACAAGCTAGTCCACGAGATCAAGCGGATCGTCACTCTTTCCCCCAAGTTGTCCGGGGCGAGCCTGGAGGAGATTGAGATGGCGCTGCTGGGGGCTGATCTGGGGGCGACGGTGACGGACCAGATTTGCCGCGAAGCCCGCAAGGCCTATGAAACCCAGGGGCGCTCTGGCGTCGACTTTCTCGAGATCGCGCGTCGCGAAGTGGAAAAGAGCCTTTCCGGCGCGCAGGCGCCGTTGGTCAAGGCGGCGTCGGGGGTGACGGTGGTTTCCATGGTGGGCGTTAACGGCAGCGGCAAGACCACCACCGCCGCGAAACTGGCCAGCTTGGTTCAAAACCGGGGGCAGGTGGCGATGCTGGCGGCCTGCGACACCTTTCGCGCGGCTGCCATCGAGCAACTCAAACTTTGGGGGCAGCGACTGAATGTGCCCGTGATTGCCGGAGAGCATGGGGCTGATGCGGCTTCGGTTGCTCACGACGCGGTGGTAGCCGCTCAAGGCCGCGGGGCCGACTATCTGTTTGTGGACACGGCCGGCCGGCTTCACACCAAGCACAACTTGATGCAGGAGCTGGTCAAAGTGCATCGCGTCATGGACAAGAAGTTGGCCGGAGCGCCGCACGAGACGTTGCTGGTTTTGGATGGTTCCACCGGGATGAATGCGCTGAACCAGGCGCGCGAGTTCAATAAGTCGGTGAAGATCACGGGGTTGGTCATCACCAAGCTGGACGGCACCAGCAAGGGTGGCATGGTGGTCGCGATCCACCGTGAGTTGGGGCTCCCCATCAAGTTTATCGGTCTGGGTGAGAAACCCGAGGATTTGCAGCCATTTGATTCGAAGGAATTCTCCGCGGCTCTCTTCTCCGAGTGAACGATCCGGATCACGCCCCCATGCGACGTGCGTTGGAACTGGCGAAACGCGCGTACGGTCATGTTTCTCCCAACCCGCTGGTAGGCGCCGTTCTGGTTCGCGGCAAACGGGTGATCGGGGAAGGCTACCACCATCGGGCCGGACTGCCCCATGCGGAGGTAGAGGCGATTCGCTCCGCGTCGCGGGCCGGGCGCTCGACCGTCGGTTCCACCCTCTACGTAACCCTTGAACCCTGCTGCACCCACGGTCGCACTCCCCCCTGCACTGAGGCCATACGATCGGCTGGCATTCGTCGGGTCGTGGTGGCGGCGATTGATCCTAATCCCGCACATCGTGGTCGCGGCTTAAGGCTGCTTCGGCGGCAAGGCCTGGAGGTGCGGTCTGGAGTGCTGGGCGAGGAGGCGGCGCGGCTCAACGAATCGTTCAACCATTGGGTGGTGTCCCGACGCCCGTTTGTGGTGGTCAAAGCGGCGATGACCTTGGACGGCAAGATCGCCACGGGGAGCGGCGAGTCCAAGTGGATAACCGGTCCTCAATCCCGTGCTCGCGGGATGCGCCTTCGGCAAGGTTCGGATGCGATTTTAGTCGGGGTTAATACGGTCTTGGCTGACGACCCGAGCCTTACCATTCGCTGCTCTCCTGGATGTGGCTTTCGGCGGCCGAAACGATCCTGGCGCAGGGTGGTGTTGGACTCTCAAGCCCGGATCCCGCTGGATTCCCGGTTGATCGGCGATTCTGATCCGTCTGAGACCATAGTGGTGGTCACTGGACGGGCTCCTGAGCGTCGGGTGAAGGCACTTTCGAAAAGGGCGACCGTCTGGGTTGCTCCCGCTGTGGACGACCGGGTCGATCTCGACTGGCTTTTGGGGAAGCTAGGTCAGGACGGGGTGACTCAGTTGCTGGTGGAAGGGGGCGGGGAGGTCCATGCGGCGTTTCTGCGGCAACGCCTGGTAAACCGGGTTGCCTTCTTTTATGCCCCCAAAATCTTGGGAGGACGGGATGCCCGGCGCGCCGTGGCGGGCCAGGGGTTTGGATCCTTGGCGGAGGCACCCCGATTATCCGGCCTGCAGTGGGAGCCGATCGGTGCCGATTTGTTCTTAACTGGTTTGGTTGCTTGAGCTTAATCTGAATGAGACGGCGGTTGAGACGTCAGCTGATAGGTTGATTGAGTGGACACGACCCGGATGAGTCAATGGATGGAGAAGCGAGTCGAGGAGTGGCGTAAGAACCCGCTCTGGGTTTCTCTGCTGTACTCGATTCTGATTCATCTGGTGGTGTTCCTCATGTGGCGGTTTGGTGTGTTGAACTTGCCGGATCGGCTCATTCAGGCGTTTGTGAAGCGCAAGCCGCCGATCGCCCAGCGACCGCCGCCCAACAGCCCGACGAATTTTCCATCGATCCCGAGGGAGATCCCGCTGACGTTCATCGAGATTGAGCCATCGAACCAAGCGCCGCCTAAGGATGCCAAGTTTTATTCGGCGGCGAACAGTCAGGCCGCGAACCCCGATCCCAAGCGGGACACGTCGCTTCCGAAAGTCGATGGGCGTCAGGAGAACATCGCCAAGCTGAGAGATGTCCCGCGCGCAGCGCCCCCGTTGCCGGCCCCGCCCGCACCTGTCCCCCCGCCGCCTAAACCCAATCCGGTTCCTCCGCCCCCTCGGCCGACGAAGCCCGAGATTGCGTTGCAGCCGACCCCGCCGCCGCCGAAGGAGGTCCCGCCCCCGAAGCAGCCGCCTGAACCCGCCCCGGGCAATACCGAAACCGCCCGCGCGGCGGAGGCCCCCAAGCCACCTTCGCCTCAGCCTGCGCCCGACCGTCGGGATCCGGCGCTGCAGACCCCGACCCCGCCGCCCCCGCTTCCCAAGCCGCGACCTCGAACCTTGGCCGACGCTCGACAGCAGGCTGGACTGGCCGGAGAGAAGATGAAACAAGAAGGAGGTGTTCGGCGCGTGGGGCAGTTGGCCGTGGATGCCAAGGCCACACCGTTCGGTGAATACGATGCCGCCTGGATCAGGGCCGTGCAGGAGCAATGGTACAATCTGTTGGACAACTCCTCCCTGAGTCCCAAAAGCGGCAAGGTGGTTCTGCAGTTCAATTTGAAATTTGACGGATCCATCACCGACTTGAGGATTCGCGAGACGGAAGTGGGGGAGCCGCTGGCGATCCTCTGCCAACGCGCCGTAGTAGATCCTTCTCCGTATCCCAAGTGGCCGACCGACATGCACCGAATGGTCGGTGGCAATGTGCGGCCGGTGACGTTGACCTTTTTCTATTACTGAAAACCTATGGAACTATTATTCCTACTTAGCCTGTTCACCGCCTCGGTTCTCGGCGTGACGATCATCATTGAGCGGGGCATTTCGTTGCAGCGCGAAAAGGTCACTCCGGTGGCGCTGGTTCGCGGGATGGAACTGGCCTCCGTGAGCGAGGTGAAGGCGCTCTGCCAGAAGTATCCATCGACCCTGGGACGATTGCTGATGGTTGCGGCGGACCATCTGGACTGGCCTCGCACACAGGCAGTGGAGATCGTTCAAACGCGGGCGCGCCATGAGATCAGCAAGCTGGAGCGCAACCTGTTCATTTTGGAGATCCTGGTCGGAGTGGCACCGCTGCTGGGCTTGGTGGGCACGGTTTACGGCCTGATCGAGCTGTTCGGCAGCATGAAGTCGGTGGCCGGCGGGGAGAACGCGGATTTCGCCCGCGGCATCGCTCTCGCGTTGCGGGCGACATTCGGCGGCTTGATTATCGCGATTCCGGCTCTGGTTGCCTGGAGCTTTTATTCGCGTCGGGTGGAAACCTACACCGTGGAACTCGAAACCCTGTGCGACGAGTTTCTGCGCAAGAACTATCCGAACAAAGGCTGACCCCGTCGAGGTTAGCCTGGGTTCCCCGGCTGTCTGTGGCCCATCATCCTGACTGAACTATGAGATTCGGAAAAGACAAGCGGAGAGCGGCTCCTTCGGTGATCATCGTGTCGTTGATCGACGTGCTGATCGTGGTGCTCATCTTCTTGATGGTGACCACTCACTTCAAGAATCAGGAGGCCTCCTTGAAGCTGGCGTTGCCGGAGTCCAAGGAGGCGAAGCAAGGTGGGTCGCAGGATGCCAAGCCGTTCCTGATCCAGGTCTCCACCAATTTCCCGTACTTTCACATCAACAACACTCCCGTGACTTTCGATCGCCTGCAAAATGAATTGATCGCGGCCGCGAAAGCCAACCCCAAGGTGAGCGTGGCGATCAAGTCGGATCGGAATGCTCCGGTGGGCGAGTTCATTCGCGTCATCGATGCGGCCAAGGCCGCCCAGGTGGGCAGCATCAACGCCATCACCGAAAAGGCTGCAGCGGGAAAGTAGAGAGCGGTTCCCGCGCCCCACATTCTGAAGCCAGAGCGACGTCTGCCCCCGGACGTTCCGCTCGGCCAGCAACGGTTACACCAGGCAGCGCTTCCCTGCGGGTGTCGGATGCCTTTCCAACTTCCCCACGGTTTCTCGGTTGAACCTAGAAACGGCAGTTGCCCGGCATCAATCTGACGCAAGATCTTGGCGAGCATGACTTTCGTCGAACCTCGCCGTATCACCTTCCGGATACGCCTCGGTTCGACTCAAGTCATGCTCATCCAAGCCATTGCGCATCTCGACGCCGCTCAACTGCCGTTTCTAGGTTGAATTCTCCCCTCCCTCCCGGTATTTCACCAGGCCATGACGCAACTGGAGTGCACCTTGGAACGTTCGCGCCGATCTAAGGTTCCGTCCCCTGCCGGATGGCGTCTCGCGTGGGTTCGGAGGCTCCTTGGATGTCTGATTCTCGTCGGGAGCTTGTTTGCCGTTGGCGATGCCTTCTGCGCTCAGGAAGTTCAGGTGTGGGCTGGCGACATCAAGCTGCTCCTTCAGGCCAAGGGGGCCCCCTTCAAATGGCATCTGGAGCGATTCCCGGAGCCGGCGGACATCGAATCCGAGGCTGCGGAATTCCGTCGCTATGTCCTCTCCTATTCCTCTCGATTTGGGACGCAGCTTCCAAGCCTCGACGACTACCGGAAGAATCTTAAGCGAGTGACGGCGGAGTTTATCGATTTCGCCCCCGACATGTCCGGGCTTCCAGTTCCAACGGTCGTGGGGCAGTCGATTTCGTTTACGATGAGCGCGGAGCTTCGTGCCCCGGAGCCCACTCGTCTCGAGAAAATCGTCATTGAACTCCCCGGCGCGGGTCTGGCGCCGGTGGATATCGCCAGGGTATTGCCTCATCTGGCTCTGGGGCTATCGGCAGAGGAGCTCACCAACCGCATTCAGGTGATGGCACCGGCGGACGCGGGGGCGTTGCCAGAAGAGTTCTGGACCTGGCTCGGCTCGGTGTTGCAACAGGTGATGAAGGCCGGCTGGAGGCCGAACGCCCCGACTTCGATCGTGGCGAGCGAAAGAGCGCTCACCCAACTCAAGCAGGAAATCACGGCCCAGCCCGACATGTTAGCGGGCAGCGTGCAGGTCAACACGAAGTTCGGAAACCAGGACCGCCGACTGGTCCTGCAGTTCGCTTCCACGCCGCTCATTCGGGAGATTCGGATTGAAATCCCCAAGTTCCCCGACGAGGAAGAGGCGGAGGCCGAGATGGAACGGTCGCGGGAACAGGGGATTCAGGAGGCTCCGGCGAACGCGGCCTACAATGTTGCCGCGCTGTCACGCCGCAGGCAGGTGCTGGCGAAGGAGCTGTGGGCCAAGGTGGGTGACAAGCTGGCTGCCCGAGTGGGTGGGCTCGCCACCGCTACCCGCATCGACGCTGATCTCGTCCAGCTCAGGGAGGAATCGCAGGTTGAGAAAGTGACCTCGCAGCTGGATCGGGGCCTGTTGACCTATCTGGTCTACTACAAGCCCGACGTCAGATCGGTCCGATTGGTTCTGCGGGCGGGATACTCCACTCTCAACAATGCCACCCTGGGTGTTGGTTTGCAGACCACCAATCTGCTTGGCTTTGGCGGACGACTGGCGTTGAACCTGGAGGGCGGCCCGGACTTGCAGAGAGTGGCTTTGAACGGCTTCCAGCCCTGGGACAAGCCGGACACCACCCTGTCAGGGCAGTTCACCGCCGGCGGCGAGTTTGATCGAAGGCCGAATCAGCGGCTGGGCCAGCTGGCTCCCGGTCGAGTTGAGGAGCGCCGCAACGACCTCCACCTGCAACACTCGCTGATCCATGGATCGCTGGATCGAATGGGCGCCGTGTCGCGTTTCCAGCATAGGCAACAGCTAGACACCGAGCTGAGCTGGGGTGAAACCGATTTGCGATCCAGCGCCGATCTGATCGACGGGCGCACGACCATCGCCTCGGTCGAGGGGCGGTCCTCGCTGCAGTATGAAGCCCCCGCCAACCACGGCGCGGGAATCGATCTGCTCACGTTCGGGGTCAGGATCCAGGCGGAGAAGGCGTTCGCCGGCATGGGGGGAGACTTCGACTTCAACCGGCTCTCAGTCCACTTCCAGTCGGAGTATGCTTTCCGCGTGTGGGGACCGGAGGATCTCCTTCTGCGCTACGGCATCGGAGGCGGAGCGACCAGCGATCGGACGCCCGCGATGGAGCAGTTCCGGCTGGGCAGTTCCTTCCAGTTGCGGGGCATGCGGGATGGTGAATTCATTGGCCGCACGGTCAGCTATGATCGAGCGGAGCTGGGAGCCAACGTGGAGTTCCTGGCGAAGCTCCTGACGATCAAGGACCGCTCCGAGGCACCGACTTCGGCCCATTCGGATCTTCCCTTTGCCTTGAACCAAATCCTGATCAAGCTGTTTGTGGATCGCGCGCGGGTGCTGACGGAATCCTCGATGGAAAAGATGCTGACCTTCGATCTGGATCAGCTGGGGTACGGCATTGCGGTGGAGATTCGCAACCTGGGCAATGGCAGTCTCTCGCTCGGCTACGGCTATTCGCCCGATTCAACGCTTGAACGATCGGGCATGTTCATCGTTTCTTTTTCTCAACGCTTCTAATGAACGCACACAACTATGAATGAATTAAAAGTCAACTTTGGCACCGAAACGCGCTTGTTTATGGCCAACGGCGACGTTGCCATCATCACGGATGGCCAGCCCAGGGTTCGGGGTCGCTGGCGCTCGCAGTCGCTTAATGACGATCCGAAAGACAACCAGTTGCGCTATGAGTTGGATGGGGTCAGCCAAGATCCCATCGATCTTGAGTATCGCTTCAACGAGGACAACCAGCTTCAGGCCACCGTCAAGGACCAGTCCGTGGATGGCATCACCGCCGATCCGGTGACCTACTTTGGGCAGATCGTCGTTCCGGATCCGCAGCAGCTTCACTACGAACTCATTGGGGAGGACGGAAAGCTGACGGGCAGAACCCTCGTTGTGTATGGCGATATCGAATTCGCCGAAGAGACGAATGATCTGGTGGTTCGTCTCGTGGGCGGGGGGGAGGCCACCATCCAGGGGGCCGAGCAAACCGAGAGCCTCGAGGCGATTCGGAATACCGATGCGGACCTGCTGGGCGACGATCTGATTCGCTTCAACGCGTTCACCAAGAATCTACTCCCCGGACAGGCCAAACCCAAACGTTACCGCGCCCAGATTGAATTCACTGGGAAATGGGACCTGACGAAGGATGGACTTCGCTTTGCCGCGAATGTTCAGCGGGGGACCAGCAACAAGAATGTAGCCATCGCCTTTGGCGGCAAGGTGAAGGCGATCACCGCGGGCTTTGCCTATTTCTCGGATGCCGCTGGCACGAAGCTGGCGTTCACCATCAGTGGTCAACATACCTGGGATGCGAGCAGCGCTTCCTGGAAACTGGGGTTGGGCTATTCCAATCAGGTCTTCACGGCGAAGTTCTCGGGCGCGGTCAAGCATACCTTCGACAACGGCAATGTGCTGGAGCTCTCGGGCGTCGCCAGCGTGAAGGCGGGTGGAGGGAAGACGGCGGTCGATTTCAGCATCACCGCGGCCTACTCTTGGGAGAAGGCGGGCGGGAAAAACAAGCTCGTCTTCAAAGCGCTCGTCTCAGGTGATGACGCATCCCTCAACTACGATCTGAACCTGGAGGGAAATTTCGTTTTCAATGGGAAATCGCTGGTGTTCCGTTTCCGATTCTCCAATCAAACTCCGAGCTCCAACTCGCTTCAGTTTGAACTCGCCTTCTCGGGCAACGAAGCCAGCTTGGTCGAGAATCTGAGCCTGGTTCTCGATGTGGATCGAAATCAGGTGGATTTATCCCTGAAGTTTTCCATGGAGATGCGCTTTGTGGCTGGCACTTACGTGAAGAAACTCAAGAAGACGAAGGCCGGAGCCTAAGCAGGCTCCGGCCTCGTTCGGAAGTGATATGGATTGGGGGGGTTAGCGCTTCTGTCGGCGCAGCCCAGCGATGAGCCCTAGAGAGCCCAGGGCCGCCAGCGCGAGGCTGGAAGGCTCGGGAACCGGAAGCAGAAATCCCCGGATTTCTCCGCCTCCGTAGACGCTCGAATGGATGTTCAGATAGGTCTTGCCGGCAGCCAGCGCCGTGGCGAAAGCTGCTTCAGCAGTCCCTGGGGTGCCACCGTTGTTGTTGATGTAGGCAGCGTTCCAGCTGGCTGCGGCCGTCAGGTCGAACGTGGCAGAATAGGTGCCGCTGGTGACGCCCAGAGGGAAGCCGCTGAAGGACGGAGTTTGGGTGATGACGCCGGCAGTGCCGGCCTGCGCTTCCGCCGTCGGCCCGTGAATGTGCGCGGCGGTCGTGTTGCCAGTGAGTCCGGTGAAGCTTACGTCGAGCTTTAAGGTGCGAGCGACGGTGTCATACACCGCGGTGGCACTGCCCGTTCCCAGCGAGGCGCTGTTGGGTTCGCTTGGACCGTCGAGATAGGCTGTATAGGACAGGACTTCTGCCTGCGCGGCCATGAGCCCGGATGCCATGGCGATGGAAAAGACGATGGTTTTCATGGGTGATATGAATCCAGATTAAGTTGGTATTGATGGTTCGTGCTGTTCTCCTGCTCTATCCCAATCCGACAAGGGACTGACATAGCTGTCCCAGGAAGACCTCCTACCATGACCAGGAAGCCCGGGCCGAAACAAGGTTCAACTGGTTGCCGGCCCTCGAAAGGATCTACGGGTTTGCCCGTAGGCTGACCTCTGGCGCCCACTGCTTCCACCATTCCGGAAAACCTTCAGGGGGACGGACCAGTCGGGTCGTGCCGTTCTCGTGCCAGTAAACCGCGGCGAGGCCGTGGGAGAAACGGGTTTCCCAGGGTAGGTGGTAGGCCCCCGCGTCCATCCAGACCACGTGATCCCCGATACTCAAACTGCGCGGCAGACGGCGGCGCACGAGCTTGTCAAAAGCCATGCAGGTCGGGCCGTTGATAGTGGTAATGACTTCCTCCCCGGTGCGTTCCGGCAGGAAGAAAATCTCATGATTTTCCCAGGTCGAGACCAGAGCGTTCATCGTGCGTCCGCCGTCGCAGATCAGGTTACGTTTGCCTCGCTGCTCCTTGGTATCGAGGATTCGGACCACCAGAACTCCCGAGCGGGCGCTCCACCATCGGCCATTCTCCAGCCAGAGCCCGCGGAGCTGAGGATAGCGTTCTAGTAACTGGCGATACACCTGGGCCATCCCCTTCAAGGAGAACTGGGCCGCCACGCTTTCGCCCCCTTTGGTCCGAACGCGCGCCGGAGGGAACCCACCGCCGAGATCGAGAATCTCCGGCTTTAAACCCGCTGCCTGGGCGAGGCGCATGGCCTGGTCGGCCGCCGATTCGTAAACCTCCGGGCTCGCGACATTGGTGCGGAGGTGGAGATGCAGGATCGGAAGGCGCAGACCCAGTTCCTCGGTCAGCCGGACCGCGCTCGGAAGCTCCTCGGGCGCGAATCCGAACTGGGTGGGATAGTCGGGTTTTTCGGGATCGTACTCCGCCTCGGTGTTCACGCGCAGGCCCAATCGCCAGTTGAGCTGTCTCGCCACAGGCCCGAGGGCCCGTATCTCGGCTACCGAGTCGAAATTCACGTTCAGGCCAGGCAGGGCGTGGCGATGCAGCCAGCGATGCTTGGCCGGGCCGTTCACCAGGATTTGTTCCGGGTCGAATCCGGTGGCCCGGGCCGCCTGGAATTCTAACTCGCTGACGACCTCGATTGGGCGTCCCTGCCGATGCCACCAGCGGAACAGGGCCGGAAGTGGCTGGGTCTTCGCCGACAGCCAATGAGTGATGGGCAGGCCGCTAAAGGCCTCGTTCAGTTCCGCCAAGGCACTCGCCATCGGGTCGGCCGAGAAGAGATAAAAGGGGGTGTTTCCTTCTTCGAGCAGAGGAAGCAGGAGAGGCTTCCATTCGCTCATCGAAGGAAGTCGCGTGGTCAGTTCGGTGCCGGTCGGCTGCACGGCCGATGGGGTAGCATAAGCCTTGGCCCAGGGCCAGCGGATTGAGACATCGAGCTTAATCTCGTTGCAGACCCGCGAGCAGCGACAACCTCAACTCATCCAAAATCCAAAATCTAAACTCTAAAATCCAAAATCCGCTCAAGTCAGCTCACCACGGACGGGCCGGATTGGGTCGTCGGACTTGGGCTTTGCGCAGGGTCACTGTTCGATCCTCCTCGGCGGGATCTGCCGCGCGGGATTCCTGCGGTGGCTCTTCGCTGGGGACTGGGGCTTCCGCGGCTGCCTCGGCCTCGATGGAGGTCTCTCCGTCGCGGAGCGCAGCCTCAATGACGCCCAGCAGTTCTTGTCGGCCTTGCTTGTTCTTCGCCGAGCAGGTGAAGACCGCCGGAAGCTCCTCGAAGAGCTCGGAGATCCGGGACTGAAATGCTTCGATGTTTGCTTTGACGCGGGTGGCTTTGGACGCGTCGGTCTTGGTGAAGACCAGCACAAAGGGGAGCTGATTGATTGCCAGTCCTTCGACGAACTCCAGGTCGATGGATTGGGGAGGGATATTGGAATCGATCAGCGCGAAGATGCAGCAGAGGTTCCTCCGGTTGCGCAGGTATTCATCCACCGCCTGGTTGAATCGGGCGCTGTCCTTCCGGGCAACCTTGGCGAAGCCATAACCGGGCAGATCCACCAGGCGCCAGCGCTTGTTCATGGTGAAGAAGTTGATGAGCTTGGTGAAGCCCGGGACCGGCGAAACCCGCGCCAGGCCGTTCTTGCCGGCGAGCATGTTTAGCAAGGACGATTTGCCCACGTTCGAGCGTCCGATGAACGCAAACTCCGGCAGGGATTCGTCCGGGCAGGACAACAGGTCGGGCGCGCTTCGATCAAAAATGGCAGATGTTATATTCACAGTCTCAAACTCGGTCAACAGAGTGGCACGAACAGCCATGGGAGGATACTACCATTTTTGTTCGCGACTTTCTCGTCCCAATTGACGACTCTCCCTCCCTTGGCGAAGACGAATTACATTGAACTGGGGGACGGGGAGCAAATACCCATCCTGTACGAGGACCGTTCGGTCATGGCGATTGACAAGCCGCCCGGCTGGATGTTGGTGCCGGTGAGTTGGCAGAAGACGGATCGCAACCTGCAGGCCGCGATCCTTTCAAGCATCGCGGCGAAGGATTTCTGGGCTCGGTCCCGCAATCTCAAGTTCCTTCAGAATGTGCATCGACTGGATGCCGAGACCACCGGGATTCTGCTGATGGTGAAGAGCCAGGGTGCCTTGCGCCCGTTCACCTCGCTGTTTGAGTCGCGTCGAATGGAGAAGACTTACTTGGTGGTCGTGGAGGGC
Organism: Verrucomicrobiales bacterium; assembly: GCA_016793885.1. Classification (NCBI taxonomy): domain Bacteria; kingdom Pseudomonadati; phylum Verrucomicrobiota; class Verrucomicrobiia; order Verrucomicrobiales; species Verrucomicrobiales bacterium. The sequence continues at coordinate 54,277 of JAEUHE010000178.1, read as the reverse complement.
GTTCCGACCAAGTCGGAATGGATCTCCAAACAGCCGATCTCCCCCGACCCGCGTCAGATCGGTCGCATGGTGATTGATTCCAAGCTGGGCAAGCCGGCCGAGACGCATTTCAGTTTGCTGGCCACGTTGGATCGGATTTCGCTGCTTCAGGCGCATCCGATCACCGGGCGTACGCATCAGATTCGCGTGCATGCCGCCGGGGCGGGATTGCCCGTCGTGGGGGACACGGTCTATGGGACGGCCCCCTTTGTGAAGCATGCCCCGCCGCCGTTGGGTCTGCGTTCCATCGAACTGGAATACGAGAATCCGTTCGATGGTCGGCGCGTGAAGATCAAGGCGCCGACGGCCGAGTTTCTGTCACGATTTGGGTTCAAGGCTGGAGTGGTCTGAGTGATGAGTGATGAGTGATGAGTGACGAGTGACGAGTGACGAGTGACGAGTGACGAGGAAGCCTGGGAGCGCTCGCGTGTTCCCGTACCCTGCCGTAATCGTAATCGCCCCCGCCATCCCCTTGTACCATCGTCCGTCCCCGGACGAGTCCCCTTCGGCAACTCCAACTCATCACTCGTCACTCACTACCACTCATCACTGCCTTCGCTGGTCCCCTCCGTGTGATCTGTGTGCTCCGTGGGCCACACCTCGGGGCGTTCCTGCGAAGGGCAAGGGGTCGGTTCAAATGCCCGACCGCCGACGAACACAAAAATAGAAATTTGCAAATTCCCAGTTGACTCTGGATAAGTTCGGAGGATATTGCCTTCACAACAAGCCACGCCAAGAAGGGCAGAGAACCCATGAGGAGCTACAACCCAATGTCGATTGCGATCAGGTCGTCTGAGTCGGCTCGTCGGCTCGTCGGCTCGTTCGTCTAACTTCCTCGTTCCTATGTTGTGCCCAAAGTCCGTCTCAACGATGGAATTTGGTTCCTCTTCATCCTTCAACCCAAGTTGTGCCCGGATGAACCTCTAACCTCCACGCACGCACCTTCATGTCTCTCTTCGACGCATTGCTGTTGGACGAGTATTCGGACCCGAAGGATCGATATGTGGCGGCCCGGTCGGATCACCTTTTCGGTTCGGGTACACTCTCTGACCCCTGGGATTCAAGTGTAGTTGCGGGTTTAACTCAGCCGCTTTCGGGATTGTCTTTTGACGTTAAATTGGTGATCGCTATCACGGGTTCCGATCACCCCTACAATAGCGGCGAGACCGTTCTCATTACCTTGGAAAGAGGACCCAGTGCAGGTCCTTACACGGCTTCCTTCTCGATCACAAAAATCTCTGCCCGCGCGTTTTCCTTTCTCCTGGCGGCAGATCCAACGGCTCCTGCGTCCGGCTTGTGCTCGTTTAGATCTGAGAGAACCAGTGGCTTTCCAACCTCACCGATCGTGGTTCGGCTTTTCTGGCCGGTTGCGGCCGCAACGGCTGCGGCTCACGGTCTGGTGGAGTTCGACGCGGTGAGCGTGACCGGGGCCGCAGATGCTGCCTACAATGGTTCTTTCGTGGCTCTCGGTATCAGCTCCAATGCGTTTCATTACCTGCTCCCTGGCAAACCGATAGCTGCAGCGGGGAGTTCCATGACCTTCGCAAGGCTGCAGCACCGATTCGACGCTGCGTTGACCCGCGTGCCAGCGAACAGCCTGATTCAGCTGGGTGTTGCCGCTCCCAATAATCCTATCCGTACGCGTGGTCTCTGTTCGGTCTATGTTTCCGATCCGAGCGATACGGATAAACTCTACGTCGGATGCTCGGTAAAGTCGGGCCAAACGATCCTAGGCTCAGGCATCGAAACCACTTCGGTAAAACTCGAGATGGCGGTCGACCAGATTACGATGACGACCGCGCTCGGCAGCTTCAAAGAGCTGCTAGGCTTTAGCGCGTCCGATTTCAGCGTGGACTGCAATCTTCCCGATCAGCCCATCCCTTACGAAGGCTACTTTGCGCCGGTCACCACGGGTGCGACGGGCCCATTGAGGGGGAGTCACAACCGACTGCGCAGGATTCGTGCGACACGGTTCGGCACTCAGTCTTTCCCGGAGTGTTTCGTGATGGCGCTCCATGGGTGGAGTGACGTCAGCAAGAACTTGGTTATCTCGGATTGTATGGTGGAGAAGCCAGGCAGCAATCCGTTCCACGAATCGACGCTGATGATCGCCAGCCCGATTGAGAACGCTCCATCCAGCTCGTTGAAAAGCACTGGGAACGGCGCGGTGGTTCGCCGGTGCTATGCGGATTGTCGCTATCCGACGGGATTCTCAACCCAGCGAGTGGAAATCACGGCGATCACGACACCCCCAAACGCCTCGGGACTCTTCGACGTCACGACGAAAAGCCCTCACAACCGCGTGGCGGGGGATAATGTAGTGATCTCGGGTGTCAGTAACCCCACCGATCCCACGAAGTCGCATCCCTACAACTCCTCGTTTCGCGTGGTGCTCAGGGTCAGTGATATCAAAGTCACTTGCAAAATGGTCTTCCCACCATCTCCTTTTCCAACTCCGGGGTTTGGCAACACCAAGACTCTTGGCGTGGACTATCACAGTCCGGAAGCCATCGGGGGAACGGGATCAACGGTCGAATCGAACAGCGCGTTTGATTGCACCATTCCGATCTACAACGATACCGGGGTGAGTCGGGACACCTTGGTTCGAGATGGCTATTACTCGGACTGTCAGTATGGCGTTTGGATGAACTTTGGGGTGGGTGGGCAAGACACGTTGGCCAAAGCTAGCGGCATCGTCCAGGTAAGTGGGGATCCCTTCCTAGCTGAATTTACAGTAGCGGCTGGAACTACACATAACCTTTCCATCGGAAATATCGTCTTTGTCCAAGGAGCAAGGACCAGTGCTGTTCCGCCTACCAACAATCCTTATAACGGCAATTTCCTAGTGGAGGATGTTCCCTCGAATACGAAATTCCGTTATCGGATGACCGCCAATCCAGGCGGGCCTGCTGATCCTCCGAGCGGCACCGATCCCATAGAGTTTTCTGGTCGTTGGGATACCCGTCGTCTGGTGATCGAGCGTAACCAGTTTGATTTGTATTCTGTCGATCTGAATTCGGGGATCTTTCCTCGCGGGGCGCTCGGCGACGGTGAGCTAGTAGTTGCTCCGTTTCTTTTCAATCAATGGATCATTCGCGAAAACCTGATTCGGCATGTCGATGGGAAAGTATCTACGAGCGACGTCTCCAAAGGAACTCGGGTTAAGGGAGTAAACGGCCTTTTGGTCCAAGAAAACCTGGTAGATGTGGAATCGCCTACCCCTCTGGAACATCTCAACTCGATAAATGTTTTTTCTTTTAACAACCAGCGCATGAGCGGAGTTCTTGTCCCGGAGACGGATGTCACACCGTTAGTGCCCCCGAAACGCGTTGATGAGTTGAGTTCCCAAATCGAGGACGTAGTAATGATGGCGCTTTTTTAACAATCGATCCTATGCAATTCGTTTTTTTATCTACTCTGATCACACTTTCCTTTGTCAGCTCGGTCGGAGCGCTTGAGCGGTCTGAAGTAGCGGTATCTCCGAATGAAGAACTGCGGACACGCCACGGGAATGACGACGGAACAGTCTTCGTGCCTGATGGGTTTACCGGCCGTGTTCAACAGATCTACGACGCCTCGTACTTCTCGTTCCTTCCCAAGGGCGGGGTTTGGATCGATGAGATCGCGTTTCGGGCTGATGAACGGTTCGGGAGGAACACCAGCTACAACGGCACTGGGATTCAGATCGAGCTTTCGATCACGAGTGTGGCTGTGGATAGCTTGAGCAGTTCGTTCGAGCTGAACGTGGGACGGGATCGAACGATAGGAGTCGATAAAACTGATAAGGTGTCCTTCTATACATCGCGGCCGTCTGGCCAGGAGCCCGGAAGCTTTGGTACTAGTCTGACGTTCTATGCGAGACCATTCTTCTATGATCCCTCGAAAGGGAACCTGCTCGTTGATATTACCTGTTTCCAAGGCATCCAAACCTCCTCAATGGACGCGGAAAATGTATTAGGGGACTCCGTCGCGACGGTGAGCGGATTCAGTGAAACCGGCGAGATCCCGACTAGCGGAGTGGTCAGCACGAAAGGGTTTGTAACTCTTTTCCACTACCATTCGATCCCTGAGCCTTCTTCCGTCCCTCTGTTCCTTCTCGCGAGCGGGTCGCTCGCGTGGTTGTTCCGACGTTCGAAACGAAACCAAGAACACACGAAAAATGTCTCTGCTTGATGCGCTTCTTCTCGATCCGGCCCCTTTTCAAATATGGATAGCTGATAGAGCAGACCGTCAGAAAGGTTCAGGAACCGCGAACGATCCGTTTGACGGTGGGGCGGGAAAATTCGATGGGATCATGAACCAATTCGCCGCCACCGCGAATCTCATGATTCGGCTGGGGCCGGGGGTCTTCACCACCAAAGGCTATGCGGATGGAGTCGCTGGAGGATGGCAAGCGAAGCCGGGGATGAAAATCTTGGGCTCAGGGGTAGCGGTCACGAAGCTTCAGTTGAGCGGGGTTACGCAGAACGGGGTGCAGTATTTTGTGGTGGGGCATGATCTGGCCACGGCAAATCTGGCGGTGGCACCGGTGGATGCATTTGAGATTTCAGACTTGGAAATCGATTGTGGATCGAACATTGCCGCGACGTCTGCCTATGGAGCTATTCGCATCATGGGAAGCCACGCTCGGATCCGTCGGGTACGCGCTACCAACTGGGGAACCCGTGATTCCACCAAGCAGTGCTATGTGTTTTCCCTGATCACAGCGATCCCCAACGCGACTCCGAACGCTCTGGAAGCTGTTAACACAGGGATTGAAGATTGTTACGCGATCACCCCCGGAACGATAGTCGCGGGAGGAAAAGTCACCATCATCAATGTCGGAGGCCACGACAACATCGGCTTTCCCAAGGAATTGCATGCCAAGAGTCCATTTATTCGGAACTGTTATGTGGATTGCGGCGTAACCACGCCCGACCCGGATCCAGCGACCGCGAAATTTCGAGGGCTCGCGATGGGATGGTGTCGAGGGGGAGTCGTTGAGGGTAACCAAGTTTATAACACGGACATCGCCGGTCCATTTCAAGATCAGCGCAGCGTTCGCGACATCATCGTGCGAAACAACTTCTTCAAAAACGTCGCCTGCGGGCCTTTCTTCGACCTGGGGCAGGCCTCCTCCGCATTGACCGGAACTCCAACGATAAGCTGGGTGGGATCCGTTGGTACCGTGAACGGACTAAACACCGGAGGAATGGCCTATCTTGGGGCTGGTGATCGAGTCGCTTTAGCGACGAACCAAGCGAGTGTCACGGGCGTGTACGCCATCCAGAATGTAACTGCGACCACTTTCGAGATTGTGACCAAGGTGGCGAGTCCGCCTGCGACGACGATCACCTCCGTGAAGAAGTTGCTCAGTGTTGGAAGGGCCACCGTGGAAGGTAACACCATCGAAGTGGCCCCCAGTGTTTCCTTGGTTGGTGTGGCTTTTCAGGTTGATGACAACAACGGGGGCGGAACTCCTTACGTCGAGCGCCCTGATTACGCCCATGGGGACATCATTTTCCGTAACAATAAGGTTCGGTATGTGGACGGAGTGTTTAAGTCCACGAATCTGGGCTTTTGCAGCGATGTGCGAGGAGCGAAGAATCTTCAGGTCCAGAATAATGTAGTAGACTGCGCCCCCGCGAATCCCTTGAGGAATTCCCGGTGTGGCGCGGCTACCTACTTCAATGACCTCACTCCTCTGGGCCTATTGGTCCAAGGTTACAACGCAGAGACAGCGAAAAAGTACGATGAACTGGCGACCCTCACGGAGGATGCCTTTGTGATGGCATACTGGGAACAGTGATCGATATGCATTTAGGTGTGCTTAACTCCGGCGCTGGAAAGGCGTTTAGGCTGAGTACACTGCAGTAGCACAAACCAAACACGGACGAAAACCAGGGCGAAGGACACACATGGCATTAATACTCAAACCTCTCTATAGGGCTAAAATTGCTTCAGCAGCCGGGCCAGCACTAGCAGCCAACCCATACAGCGTGGCCACTGCCAAGGCAGCGCTTCTAAAATCGATCGTGCTCACCAACTACTCTGCGACGGATGGTACGATCAAGGGCATCTATGTGGGTAGAAAGACGAGTGCGCCCGCCATCGGAGATGTTACCGGCACGAACACTCTTTTCTTCAGAATTGCGCCACCCGACCTGCGGGTGCCGGCGAATCAACAGATCGTGCTCGACACCGAGGTTGTGATGAGCGGAGATGCGACCGCAGGCACAGACTATCTAATCTTCGAATTCGCCGGAGGGACCGGCGTGGCCACCGGGATCGACTGCGTCGTCAATGGAGCCGAAAGGGATCAATAATGAAATTAATCAACTCTTCCGGCATTGTGACGGATCTGATCGCCGCGCCATTGGAACCTGGGATGTTCGGCGATGGTTCGGATGGAGATGTGACGTTGAATACGGGCACTGGGCCGACTTGGGTGAGTGGCATGGGCCCTTACACCCTGACCCGTTCCGTCTTCGCCCGCAACCTCACGCTGACTGGAGCCGGCGCGTTGAACACGGCGGGATTTCGCATCTTCTGCACCGGAACGCTTTCTATTGCGACTTTCGTCTCAAATAACGGTGGAAACGGAGTGGGCGGAGGTTCAGGTGGGACGAGCGGAAGCGGAGGGCTTGCCGCTCCCGCCGGTGATTTGGGTAGCTCTGGGGCAGGCGGAGCTGGTGGCACTGGCTCGGCTGGAGCGGGAGTTTCCGGATCCCCCGGTGGCAATGTAACATCGATGAGTAGCACCGCAGGGGGTGGCGCAGGTGGAACTGGTGGAGGCCCGGGGGGCACTAGCGGAAGCCCTGGCGTCGCCACCGCCAGGCCGTTTCGATCCTTGAGCCCGTCTTTGTTCTCTCTGGGAACTCCCTTGACCGGCGGTGCCGGTGCCGGAGGAGGAGGATCTGGCCTCGGGGCTCCCGGAAACGTTGCCGCTGGAGGAGGTGGTGGTGGGGGGAGGGTGATCATGATCTTCGCTCAACGTCTTCAGTTGCTGACCGGCGGACAAATTCGGGCGATGGGTGGGGATGGTGGAGCGGGTGGAAGTGTGTCCGTGGGAACAGGCAAAGGTGGTGCCGGCGGTGGAGGAGGCGGTGGAGGTGTCATCTATGCGGTGTACAGCTGGTTCTCATCCGCGGTCGCGACTCCGTTCCTTGTGAGCGGAGGAACCAAAGGTGGTTTGGGGACGCCAAACACAGGAGGAGCCGAGGCGGTTGATGGGAGCCCCGGTACCATTCTTCGTTACAATGCTAGCTTCAAGCAATGGGAGTGAAAGCACTGGGCCTGGGTAATTCGCCCGATGAAGCCGCTGAAATTCTCGAGCTTGCCCTTGCGGCCGAGAAAGCGCCGGAGAATGCGACACTCTTGTTCCGACTGGCGGAGGCTTGCTTCGCCCGGGGACTATTAGCTGATGCTAAGAAGTGGTATTCCCGACGGGCCGAGCTGTCAGGAGCCAAGGAGGAGACGTGGTACTGTCTCTATCAGGTCGCGGTTTTGACACATTTCACTCAGGGTGCTACGCCTGAAGCTATTATCCAGGCGTACGCCCGAGCCTACGATTTTCTGCCCTCACGGCTAGAGCCTCTGGCCCCTCTGGCACGCATCTATCGCGAGAACGGTGCGCACGAGACCGCCTACCAACTTTCCAAGCTAGGCATCGGTGCAGTTGTGCCGTCGAAAGGGTTTGGTTTCGATCTATCTATTTACGAACTCATTCTGCCTCTCGAGTTCGTGTACGCCTGTCAGGCTCTTGGCCGGGAGGCCGAGGCTACCCTCATTGCCCTTCGGTTACTTGAGCATCCTCAGCTCCCCGCAGATTGCCGAACGCGTCTTGAGGCCCTCTCCGGTGTTCAAGGAATTCTCCTCACATTGCCCTTAGGCGGCTCGGTCAGTGGAGGCTTCCTCAGAAGCCTCTGCCCCGGATGGTGGGAGCGCCAGGCTGAATGAGACGGCGACTTAAGGTGTTGTGGATGAGTGACAATCCTTGGCTCGCCAGCGGATTCGGCCGGGTTACGCGCGAGGTGGTGTCTCGTCTTTGCCGTCATCCGGGAATGCAGTTGGTCGTAAAGGGATGGGGTGCTTGTGAGAGGGCCGGCAACCCGCACCAATGGCCGTTTCGGGTTTTTCCTTCGGTTCCTGAGTATTATGGACAAGCCTCATTTGGTGACGTGATTCGGCAGTTCGCACCGGATGTCGTGATTACTCTAGGCGAGGTGCGCTCGATTCACTGGATTCGAATGCATGAGGCTCGTCCGACCTTCAAGTGGATAGGTTACATCCCCCTCGACAGCGGACCTTTCTATCCTCCGTGGCAGCCGATTTTTGCGGACATGGATGGGATTGTGGCGATGTCGCGGTTCGGTCGTCGAGTCATTGAGCTGGGAGTTCCTTCCAAACCGGTGCAGGTCTCCTATCACGGAGTTGATACCACGGTTTTTCGTCCGCTTCCGGATCGGTCTCTGTTGAGAAATCATGAGCGCTTTCGCGGTAAGTTTATCGTCGGGTGCGTGGCTCGCAATCAGATGCGCAAGAACCTGCCTAGCCTCATTAAAGCATTTTCACTTTTAGCGCGGTGCTTTAAGGACATCCATCTTTACCTTCATTGCACTGCGTCTGACGAGGGACACGATCTCGTAACTCTGTTCAAGCGCTATGGCCTGCAGGGGCGAGCGGATCTTTCGCGGCCCGATCTGACGATCGAGCAACCGTTACCAGATGTCGCACTCAACCAGCTCTACAACCTTTTCGATATCAGCGTGCTGCCTACCATGGGTGAGGGCTTTGGGTTGCCGATCATCGAGAGCTTGGCGGCCGGGACGCCGGTGGTAGCGACGAATTGCAGCGCGTGCACCGAACTCATCCACGGGCATGGAGAGCTCGCACGTGTCCTGACCACGTTGACGCTGGGACCCAGTGTGCTTGATCAAGCGGTTGTGGATGTCGACGATCTGGCGCGATGTATCGAGAAACTCTACCTGAATCCGCAGCTCCGCTCGGAGTACGGGGTTTCCGGACGTAGGTTCGCCGAGACCCTGACATGGGATGCGGTGATTCCAAGCTGGCTTGAGATCGTCAGTCACGTGAGCGGCGTCGATATAACTGAGACGAGTTCGACGCGGCTCTGATTGCGACTTAGAAGGTCGCAGCAGCCGATTGCGGTGATAGCCGCGGATTGGGGTTCTTGTTATCTCGTCTCCTACAGGCCGATAGCCCTATTTCCCCATCGCGATCCATCCCTCCGTAACCCTTCGATTTTTTCACGCGAAGCCACGAAAAGTTCTGCTGCCCGACACGGCGGGGCCATGTTCGCGGGGACTGCCGCATTAGCCGCCAAGAACGAAAAGAGACGAAAGAAGCAGATGGAGGTAAGGTGAGTGAGTTCCTGGGTTCGCCCATTTTTCGCCGTCTTTCGTTTCTTGCGGCTGAACCTAAGAATTTTTCACACGAAGCCACAAAGCCACGAAGAGTTCTGCTGCCCGAGACGGCGGGGACCCGTTCGCCGGAACTGCCGCATTAGCCGCAAAGAACGAAAAAAGACGAAAGAAGCAGATGGAGGTAGGGAGAGTGAGTTCCTGGGTTCGCCCATTTTTCGCCGTCTTTCGTTTCTTGCGGCTGAACCTAAAAAGGTTGATGGAAACCACGGATTTCTCGGATGACTCGGATAAAGAAGGAGTGGTGAGGGTCCTTCATCCAAGTCTTTCCGGATCCGTGTCATCCGTGAAATCCGTGGTTAATCCATTCCCGGATTTAGGCTAGATGAGCGGTTGGTCTCTTGTCCTCGTCTCCTACAGGCCGAGAGCCCTCTATGCCCATCGCGATCAGGACCGGTCGTCGCTCCTAAGTCCCTGGCTGACTATCGCGCTATCGCGACACGCTAAGCGGCTTTCGGCAACTGGCCGGGGCCACCTTGGGATCCGATGCTCCGATTTCGCCCTCCGCGCTTCGCTCGGTAAAGCGCTTGGTCGGATTCGCTGATCAGATCAGCCACGTTGCTCTTGAGGCTGGGGACGCAAGCGGCAACTCCTAAACTGATTGTCACATGGTCCTCGCAAGGGGAATGCTCATGCGCAATGTGCAGGGAGCTAACCACCTGGCGCAGTCGCTCGGCGACCGCCATCGAGCCCTCTAGATCTGTCTCCGGCAGAATCACAGCGAATTCCTCGCCTCCGTATCGAGCCACGACATCGCCGGGACGCAGCATCGCCTTGCTCAACGCCTGGGCGACCTGCTGCAGGCAGCGATCTCCTTCCTGATGCCCGTAGTGATCGTTGAACGATTTGAATCCATCGACATCAATCAGCAGGAGCCCGAGGCTCTTGTAACTCCTCAGGCAGCGCCGCCATTCCTTGGTAAGCAATTCATCAAAATGCCTGCGGTTGGGAATGCCGGTCAGCGCGTCCTGAGTAGAGAGCTGCTTCAAGACAGCGTTGCTGGCCTCCAACTGGCGCTGAAGGCTGCGGAGCTCTCCTTGGGTGTGATAACTGCGGGAGTGGGCTTTGACGCGCGCGATCAACTCGATCGGATCCGGCAGCTTCACGAGATAATCATTGGCTCCGCGAGTGAAGGCCTCCCGCTTGATCTCGGGTACATCGCGAGAGGAAAGCACAATGACCGGGATGTCGCGAGTGGCCGGATTGTCCCGGTAGGCGGCGAGTAAGGTGAGTCCATCCACGTCGGGCATGACCAAATCCTGAAGGATGATGCTGGGCTGAACCCGTTGCGCCTCAGCGACGGCTGCGGCTGGATCGCGGCAAAAGTGGAACTCGACGTTCGGCTCCTCCGCCAGCATCCGTCGGATCGATTCGCCCACGATCGCCTGGTCATCGACCATGAACACGACGTGCAACGGATCTTGGGGTGCCGACGGTTTACCGCCGGCCACTGAATCTGTGTCTAAATTCGTCATGGTGCCATTTCGAGATCAGGAACGAGTTCCTCGTTCACTTCTAAGTTCTAAGGTGTTCAACCACCTAGGTCATGATCGGCGTCCTTTACGGCGACTTAAGAGCTTGTTTCGTTTCCTCTTGAAACCAGACCAGCGGTCCCGAATGCTTGCCACAGCCGCATTGCCTTGCCTCATACCATGATCCGCTATCGCCAGCTCCTGCTTTCGCTGTTGTGCCTCGGTCGGCTTTCCTTGGAGGCGGCGGATTGGCCGACACATCAGGCGAATTACGCGCGCAACGCTTTCACGGAGGAGTCTTTTCCGGTTGAGCGAGGGATGAGGTTGGCCTGGGCGTGGAGTTCGCCTCAGGTTCCGCAGCCCGCTTGGCCTCAGCCTGCCAAATGGGACTCCTACAAATACATTCACGGGCTCAAGTCCATGCGGAACTATGATCCTGTGTTCCACGTCACGATGGGCGGAGGGTTGGCGTTTTTCGGTTCGTCGGTCGATGATGCGGTGCACGCTTTGGACCTTCGGACGGGCGAAGCTCGGTGGATCTTTCCCACCGAAGGGCCGGTTCGTGTGGCGCCCACCCTTCATGGGGGACGATTGTATTTCGGCTCCGATGATGGCTTTGCCTATTGCCTTGATGCGAGGACCGGGAGTCAGTTGTGGAAGTTCTCGCCTCAGGCCGCGGCCCGGCGCGTGTTGAATGGCGGTAAGCTCATCTCGTTTTGGCCGGTCCGGACCGGGGTGGTGGTGGATGGCGATATCGCTTATTTCGCCGCTTCGATGCTGCCGTGGAAACGCAGCTATCTGTGTGCGGTGGATGCCGTCACCGGCTCGACCAATGGGGCTGGGCGCTATGTGCGGGAGATGGACAACCAATCGATTGAAGGTCCGTTCGCTGCATCCGCGAAGCATCTGGTCATGCCTCAGGGGCGAGTGGCGCCGCGGGTCTACTCCCGATCGAACGGGGAGGATCGGGGAGCGCTGGGCGGGGGAGGGGGATCCTTCGTTCTCCTGGCCGACGACAACCAAATCCTCCACGGTCCGGGCAACCTCACCGGGCGGATGGTGGCGAGCCAGGTCGCGTCGCGCACCCAGCTCGCGTCCTTCGACCAAGCTAATGCGATTGTGGTAGTCGGAGCCATCGCGTATGTGCTGACCGATACCACGCTCTCGGCGATGAAGCGATCGACACGCGAGGCGCGGTGGACCGTCGACTGTGGCTATTCCTTCGCCTTGATTGGGGCGGGGGAGACCTTGTTTGTCGGAGGGACAGATGCGGTGGCTGGCTATCGAATGTCGGACGGCAAGAAGATCTGGAGCCAGCCGCTCAGCGGACGAGTCTATGGGCTAGCGGCCGCTGCGGGACACTTGGTGGTCAGCACGGACGCCGGCCGGATCTACAGTTTCGTTTTGGGTGCGGCCACGAACCCACCCCCCGCTGCCGCTGTGGCCGCCTTGCTTCCAACCGCCGATCAAGTCCCGGTCGGACGCGGGTGGTCCCCGCTAAGCTCCTGGGATGCCGGGATCCGGAAAGGTGAGGACGCGAACTCCTCCTCCGCGCAGGACTGGATTTTTCATCGAGCTGCCCTGCACTCCGGCGAAGAGCAGAGTCCACTCTGGCCCTTGCGGGATGGACGGATTCGCTCGGCGGGCAGTTCGGCCCTGGATGCCCAGGTCACCGGCATCGCCGACGTCCAGCGCGTGGGGGAAGTCTATGCGCTTAAGCTGGACGGCAAACAAAATGCGGTCCGCGTGGACCGAGGTTTGAGCGGTCTTCAGTCGAGCTGGCAGCAGCTCAGCGTTGACGCATGGATCCAGTTCGATCGGTTGGCTGGCGAACTGGCCATTGTAGGCGTTCGCGGGCTCGAATCGACCAACGCGGCGGATCGCGGTTGGCGTTTAGGGACTCGCGAGGGCAGGTTGGTCTTCGGGCTCGCCTGCTCGCGCACCAATGGATGGATTGAGGTCATCGCGACCGCCCCCTGTCGTTCCAATACTTGGCACCATGTAGCCGGGGTGTACGACGGACGGCAACTTCGTGTTTACTTGGATGGGGAATCGATGGGAACTCGGGATTTTCCCGGGGGGGAGATTGTGTACCCCGCAACCCCCGTTTACGAGATGGCCAAAACCAAGCTGGGGGCCAAGGAAGTGTTTCTCTCAGGGCTGCTTCATCGGGTTCGAGTTCAATATTCGGCCGCTCCGAGTGAGCTGATTCAAGCACGCTTCAACAAGGAACGCTCCAGGTTTCATGCGGGTGCGCGATTGGCGGCCGGACCTTCCTTGCAGTTTACCAGCCCCACGGAGGCAGTTGTGCGCTGGCATACCACGGTTCCGTCGCCCACCGTTCTGGAGTATGATCTGAATGGCCAGGGGTTTCGCTTTGAGAATCCGGCCCTGGCGTCGGCTCATGAAGTTCGGCTCACCGGGCTGCGCTACGACCGTATCTACAAGTATTCCGTGGCGGTTCGCGTCGGCGAAGACCTGCGCTCTTCCCGCGAGTTTGAGTGCGACACTTACTTCAACTACAGCCCCTCGGTGGTCGGGAATGGAACACCCTCGGGATCTGAACCCGGGGCGCATCCGCGGTTGGCCGATCTGGATCGTCGGTTGAAGGGAGCCCGCGGCATCGCTTTGGTGCTGGGGGTGGAGGATGGGACCTATCTCGACGAGCTTTGCCGAATGACGGAATACCGGATCATCGGGTTCGCCACGAACGCATCGTCGCTCGCTGCGGTCCGTCAACGACTGCAGACGGCGGGCTGGTATGGTTCACGGGTGACGCTGCATCTGGTGAGTGCGTTGGACGAGCTTCCGGTCCCTGGCCATTTTGCCAACGTGCTGGTTTCCGAAACCATGCGACGGTCCTCCCAACTGCCGGCTCCGGCTCTCGAGATTCTGCGGCTGATGAAACCCGGTAGTGGCGTCGCGTTGCTCGGTGGAGCCAGCCAGTCGGGCTCGCAGGCCTCGCTGGTGGAAGGGGAGCTGCGTGGAGCAGGCGTGACCATCGAGCGGTTGACCGAGTCCCCAGGAGCCTGGTTCCGGGTGGTCCGCGACGAGTTGGTGGGTGCCGGCGATTGGACGCATCAATATGGCGGGGCCGACAACTCGGCCTTCGGAGGTGAGGCCTTGCTGGGGGCTCGGAATGTGGATGAGTTGGAGGTTCAATGGCTGGGGGAGCCCGGTCCGCGGTACCAGGACGATCGCAACGGGAGAAATGCCGCGCCGCTGGCCGTCAAGGGAAGGCTCTTCTGTCAGGGGCTGGAGCGGGTGATCTGCGTCGACGCCCACAACGGCTCGATTCTGTGGACGGTGGAGACCCCCGACTTCATGCGTTACAATGTTCCGCGCGACTGTGCCAACTGGTGTGCGGATCAGGACAGCCTGTACCTGGCTATTCGCGGACAGTGCTGGCGAATCGACCAGCAAACGGGCAGGGTCGAGGTTCGGTTCCCCGTGGCCCCGGGGCCGCATTCCGACTGGAACTACGACTGGGGTTTTCTGGCCCGCGAGGGAGATCGTCTGATCGGCACCGGCGTCAAGGAGGGCACGGCCGCGCGGGACTTCTGGGGCGGCATCGGCTGGTATGACGCGCCGGGTGGCGAACAGGCGGCCAAGGTTTGCAGCGATCATCTGTTCTCGTGCGATCCGCGGAGCGGCTCGGTGTTCTGGACCTATGCCAAAGGGCTCATCCTCAACTCCACCATCACGACTTCCAAAGGGCGCGTTTATTTCCTGGAGAACCGTCGCTCGGAACTCCTCACCGGCACGAACCGATGGATCCATTCGCCGCAGCTGTGGGATGAGTTACGACTAGTGGTGCTGGACGCGCAGAGCGGGGAAGTGCTTCAGGAGAAACCCATGCAGATCGTCAGCGGCGACGCCGTGGTGTACCTGGCCGAAGGGCAGGGGAAGCTGGTTCTGGTGTCATCGCATCAGCAGACCTCCAGCTACTACGTGTATGTCCGAGATTCGGATTCCGGCGAGCTGCTGTGGCAAACCGAGTTTAAGTGGATGAACGCGGATCACGGAGGGCATATGTCTCGCCCGGCCATCGTGGGAAACCGTCTGTTCATTCGTCCCCGAGTGTTCGATTTGCATTCGGGCGACGAGATTCCCGGGTTGAAGATGGCTGGCGGGGGGTGTGGAACCTACGCCGCTTCGGCCAACGCACTGTTCTTTAGGTCGGGGAATGTGAGCATGTGGGAGACGGATCAGAGCAAGCAGACCTCTTGGGCTCGGTTGCGACCCGATTGCTGGATCAGCACGCTGCCAGCCCTGGGCATGGTGCTGTCGCCGGAGGGGGGAGGCGGGTGCAGCTGTGGGTCTTGGATGGAGACATCGGCCGCTTTTATGCCGGATCGGCAGCAGACCCAATTGTTGCGCGCGCTCGCTGGAACGGGCAAATCCTCGCGGGTACAAGGACTTCTGGAACTCCTGTCGCGTTCTTCCAGCGATACCCGCTTGTCCGCTATTCGTGCCTTGGGTGCCTCGCGATATCGCGAGGAAGCCTGGGAGGCGACCCCGCTGTTGGTGCGCCTGGCGACGCATGGACAAGAGCCGGACCAGGTCGCAGCGCGGGCTGTCCTGAGGCTTTTGGATTCGCCGAAGGTGAACCCGTTGCTGCTGTCGTTCCTCGAGGACGCCGATCCGATGCTCCGGCTGGAGGCCATCCAGGCCCTCGGTGATCGGGGTGCTTCTCAGGCCATGCCCCAGCTCCTCCAGGCGGCACGCGACTCCGATCGTCGGATCCGTGCCGCCGCACTGCGTGCGATTCCCCAGGCGGCCCTCGTTCGTCACTATCCCGCGATCATCGGGCTGATGGGCTTGGCAGAAACCTCAGAAGATCGGCAGCAAGTCAGACAGGCCGTGCTGCTGACGTCGCGACGGCTATCGAACGCCACAGATCGCTCCGAACCCCTGGTGACTGCGCTGACTCGGGAGAAAGGCGCTGCGGCTCGCCAGGAATGGATCGGGCTCCTCGGTGCGATGGGCTCCCGTGAGGGCTTCGCGGCGGTGCGATCCGCGACCCAGGATCAGGATGTGGCGGTTCGTGACGCAGCCTGGTCCGCGCTCGAGAAGTGGAGCAGTGCAGAAGCCTTCGATCCGCTTTTGGAATTGGCAGCCTCTACCTCCGATGATACGCATCGCCATCAGGCGTTGGCGGGCGCGGTTCGAGTTCTGTTTTCGGGAAGTGGCAAGTCGGCCGCGGAGTTGGTGAAAGGGCACGCCCAGGCGATGAGCCTCGCAACCACTGCGCTCCAGCGTCGGCCTGTGCTTGATGGCTTGTCGCGAGTGGGAACGGTGGAGGCGCTCCGCCTGGTGGAACCTTCCCTCGATACTCCTGAGAACCGTTCCGATGCAGCTGCCGCGCTCCTGCACATGGCCAAGAGCGTGGGTGAGTCCCATCCTGATGCGGCCGTCGCTGCGATGTTGAAGCTGCGTCGCGTGCTTGGTGATTCGCCACTGTTCACCCAGGCTGGAGAGACCTTGGATTATCTGCAGCGCTTTGAGGATTTTGTCAAAACCTGGCAGGTGTCGGAGCCCTTTAGCCGGCCGGCCGGAAACGATGATCCGTTGCTCTCCATTGAGTTTCAGCCGGAGAAGGAACCGTCGGCCCAGATCACCTGGACCACTTGGACGGCGGAAGCGAGTCCTCGTGGTCCCACGCTGTTGAACCTTGGCCAGCGCTATGGAGCGACCAACGCCTGCGTCTATGCGCGCATGAGGGTGAAGGCACCCGCAGCGATGAACGTGATGCTCCAGATAGCCAGCGACGAATCCTACAAGCTTTGGCTCAATGGGAAGCTCGTGCGCGAGCAGGTGCTGGAAAAGCCGCGCAGGGCATCATCGAAGTCCGATCGGCATCCGGTAGAGCTCCAGCCCGGATGGAATGACGTTCTGCTGAAGAGCGTGCAGACCGAGGGCGATTGGCAATTGGGCTGTCGCATCCGCGGCGTCGACGGCACGCGGATAGGGATAGTGATGAGTGGCGAGTGATAAGTGACGAGTGTGAGTTGCGGGAGGGGAGTCGTCCAAGGACGTACTGCCCTGCGAGAAAAGTAACACTGTCAGAGTTCGCCTTGGATCACCCAACTGCCGTTTCTAGGTTTAGGGCTCCTCCGCGTTCTCCGCGCCTCCGCGAGAAAAGATCTCTCCCCTGACTCGGAAGAACTGCCGGAATTTCTCCCGGAGCCGCGGAGAGGAAAGAGTGCATGGAGAGAGAGTTCGGCCTAGACAAGTCCGACCGGCTCCTAGTTCTTCAGCTTCCACAGAGACTGATCGCTGCGGAGGTAGATGCCGCCGTTTGAAAGCGATGGCGTGCTGAGGACGGTTTGCCCGAGGTCCAGCTCGGAGAGGACTTCGCCTTCCGGCTTGGTGACATCCACCAGCTGAACCAGGCCCTTCTCGTTCACGGCCAGCAGGCGTGTGCCTGCTCCCACGGGGGTGGCGCTCATGGGACCCTTAAGGCGCAATTCCCAAACACGTTTGCCGGTTTCCCGCTCGGCGCAGGTCACGACCCCATTGTCCTTCATCACGAAAAGTTTGTCGCCCAAAACCACGGGGCTCGCGGTGCCGGGCCGAAGCTGGCCAGCGCGCCACAGTTGTTTCGGTGGCTCGGTGGTGCCGCTCATCTGGAGGGCGGTCAACCCCTGGGACGGTGCGTAGATCGTGTCGCCGCTCAGTGCGCTGGAGGCGACTGTCGACGCTCCCTCCGTGTAAGACCAGGCCGCCTCGCCGGTGCGCGGGGACACGGCAGTGATGCCTTTCCCGGACTGCAGGCCTACGAGATTTCGCCCCGAGCCGGATTTCAAGATCACTGGCGAGCACCAGTTCGCCATCTTGGGCCGGTCCAGCTTCCAAAGATTCTGGCCATTCTCCACATCAATGCCGGCGGCGAAGGACTCGCTGTCGTTCTCAACCTGGGCGACCAGCACGCCGTCCGTGACCACCAGCGAGGACGACATTCCGAGGCTGTTGCTCGCGTTCGGATAATCGCGCGTCAGACCCCGAAGCCATTGGAGATTTCCATCGAGGTCGAGGCAGATCAGGTCGTTGGACGAGAACAGGGCGAAGATGCGCTTGCCGTCGGAGGTGGGAGTGGGGGCCGCGACGGATGTCTTTTCATGGCACATGGTTCGCCCGGTGGCGACGAATGTCCGTTCCCAGAGGCGCGAGCCATCCGCAGCCGCGAAGCACAGCACATGGAGCTTGGTCTGCTTCGGTCCGCTGGAACAGCTCACATAGACACGATCCCCGATGATGATCGGGCTCGACAGGCCGCGCCCCGGAAGGTCGGCCCGCCACTGGATGCTCTCCGCTCCCGAGAACTTCGACGGCAGCTCAAAGGCTTCCTGGGTGCCATTGGACTGAGGTCCGCGGAACTGCGGCCAGTTGGCGAGGGCTCCCAGTTCGAACAAGGACACACTGAGGGTCAGGCAGAGAATTAGTTTCATACTCGAGATAGGGTGTCGTTGGGGATCGTTGGTCACGAGTCAATGTCGGTAGGTCAGTTGGCGTTGGGGGCGAATGGAGTTGGCGAACTCAGTGCCGCGGTCGTGGGGGGCGGCACTCCGACTCGTAATGGGGTGATGGGGGTTCCCAGCGCATCGGTGACGCGCAGCTGAAACTCCCACTCGACGGTCCACTCCTCCTTCTGTTCGTTTTGTCCCAGTTTGACCAACAGGGCATTTTTTCCAGCGTTGAGCTCGGCCGGCAAGCGGTATTGATCAATTTCAGCGCCCCGATGGTATTCATCGCGTCCGAACAACAACTTCCCATTCAGCCACACCTTCCAGGCGTTCTTGCAGCCCAATCGAATCTCCACACTCTGGGCCTTGGGAGAATGCAGCTCCGTATAACAGTAAGCGATGGTCTCCTTGAGTTTTCCCAGGGGCAGGTTGACGTCAATTTTTCCGTAGTCATCGGTGCCGTTCAGGTCCACCCATTTTACTTTGCCACCCTTGCCGTCATACGTGGCGCTGAGATTGATTTCGGTTTCCGGAGGGAATCCCTGGTCGAAGCCCGCTCTCTTGGTGTTGTCAAAGGGTCCAATCACCTTCCAGTTCTGCACCCAGCCGAACAGGGCGGGGAGATCGGTCTTCTGTCCCAGCGCCTTGAGAGCGTCGGTGATGCTCTGGATCTGATCGACATCGCGAACGTAAGTCAGAGCCTGCTGATACAGCAGGTTGGCAGTGTTGGTGGTTCCGTCCGACTTCGCTTTGGCGGCCTGATCGAGCAGCCGCTGCACCGATCCGCGGCGCAGCGTCATACTGGGGTCGTTGAGCATTCCAGCCAAGAGCGCGCGGGAGGCGCCTGAATCGAGCTGCGACAGCAGATCGAACGCCAGTTCACGGGCCTTGGGGTCGTGCCGGGTGTCGAGCAGAAACGCGCCTATCTCGGCGACCGGCAGGGATTTGCCCTGCTGCTTCTGTCGTTGGACCACCGCCTCGATGGACGAGCGAAGCCAGTTGGCGGACAGCTCGTTGGCTCCATCCATCCCGGCCAGGAGCGTCGGCAGCGCGCCGACCTCCTGCTGGGAGAGCCAGCGAACGGCGGCGGCGGCTTCCAGATTGCCCTTGCCCTCTGGGCCGACGTTCCGGATGGCTTGAATCGAAGACGAGATGTCGGCGGCGGTGGCCAGCAGACTTCCGAAGGTCAGTAGAGTCAGCGCTAGGCTGCTCCGAAAGGATGGTTTGCGCTTCATGGTCAGGAGTCCCGGTGTTGCCCGGACACGTCGCAGTTAAAACAAGCCGCGATCCGGAGTCACGTACCAAAGTTATGCCTTGGCTTTCCCCTTTTTTCTGTGTACGCACGCCAGGTCCCCACGGACAGAGTAACATGTCTCGACGCTTGCTATGACACAGATGAACGGCCCTTGGTGGAAGGAACTAAACCGGTATCACTGGTTTGTACTGATCGTGGCCGCCCTCGGCTGGCTCTTCGACTGTCTTGACCAGCAGCTGTTCACCTTGGCGCGAGTACCCGCGATGACCGAGTTGCTGGCGGTCAACGGTGTGCCGCCGTCGAAGGCCGATGTCGCCAAGTACGGGAGCATGGCAACCTCCATCTTCCTGCTCGGGTGGGCGACGGGTGGGCTGATCTTCGGGGTGCTGGGTGACAAGATTGGACGCGCCAAGACCATGTTGTGGACGATCTTGATCTACTCGCTCTGCACCGGGTTGAGCGCCTTTTCCACGGGGTTTGCCGATTTCGCCTTCTATCGGTTCATCACCGGCCTGGGAGTCGGGGGTGAATTTGCGGTCGGAGTTGCCCTCGTGGCGGAAGTGATGCCCGATCGAGCGCGGCCCTATGCGATTTCCTTGCTGCAGGCGCTTTCGGCGGTGGGCAACATCAGCGCGGCCTTGATTAACATCGGGCTCGGGGAGATGGAAGATTTAGGGATGAGCCGATGGCGGATCATGTTCCTCATTGGTGCGTTGCCGGCCTTCCTCGCCCTTGCCATCCGCACACGCTTGAAGGAGCCGGAACGTTGGAAGAGCGTCGCAGGAAGCGGTAAGAAGTCCGAGCAGCTGGGGTCCTATGCAGCGCTTTTCGGGCATCCGGTCTGGAGGTATCGGGCGTTCGTCGGTCTGGCTTTGGCGTTCGCGGGTGTGGTGGGGCTGTGGGGCATCGGGTTCTTTAGCCCGGATCTGCTGCGCCTGGTGTTCACCAAGCACTTTGTGGCTCAAGGAATGACGGACGCCGAGGTGGCCAAGCAGCTGTTCCGGTGGACGGGCATAGCCCTGATTATGCAGAACATCGCCGGCTTTACCGGGATCTGCTGCTTCGGCCTGCTGGCTCAGCGAATCGGACGCCGTCCGACGTTTGCGATCACCTTCATTGGGGCCATGCTCACCACGGCCCTGGTGTTCTGGAATCTGAAGGAACTCAGTCAGGTCTTTTGGATGATTCCGCTGATGGGCTTCTTCCAGTTCGCCCTCTTCGGCGGCTACGCGGTCTATTTCCCGGAGTTGTTTCCCACGAACCTTCGCAGCACCGGGGTCTCCTTCTGCTACAACGTCGGGCGCTTCATCGCGGCCACTGGACCCTATCTCCTGGGGCATCTGACCAGCACCGTCTTTGTCGATAAGCCCGAGCCCATGCGCTATGCGGGTGTCGCGATGTGCGCAGTGTTTCTCATCGGGCTGATCGCCTTGCCGTTCGCTCCCGAGACCAAGGGAAAGCCCCTGCCGGAGAACGAGCGCGGCTTCGCGCACTAGCAGCGCAGACCGCCTGCGCTGCTGGAAGGCACTACGTGCGGGGGGGCTGGCTTTGATCGGGCTGATCTGCACGAGCCTGCGGTTCTCCGCGCCTCCGCGAGAAAAGATCCCTCCCCTGGCTCCGAAGGACTGGCGGAATCTCTCGCGGAGGCGCGGAGAACGCGGAGAAGAAAAGGTTCCTGGAGAGTGCGTCCGACGAAGAAGAGCCTTCCGCAGGAGGCTCGCCAGTTACTGTTCGTTTCGCGGGCTTGTCGGATGCCCGCCTACGGGGAAGTGATGGCGGTTGCGCCACAGGTACAGCATGCGGCGGGACGTATTGGGGTGGGTGGATGAACGATCATCCATCTCCACCAGCGTGGGGAAGAGCAAACGGTCCGGCTGAGCTTCAATGGCCGTGAGCAGTCGTTCAGCCTCGGACAACGTCCAGCTCTGATCGGTTTGAAGGATTCGAACCGGATCCCAGTTCAGCACGGGAAGCTGATTGAGAATCGCCTGCTGCTCCACGTGTTTCTTCACCCATTCGAGCGCTTCGGGCTCGTCGCCTTTTCCGCCGTCCCCGAGGTAGCTCAGGAAGCCTCCCAAAGAGAGGCCCTGGTTGGCCGTTTCCTTATCACGGACGATGCGGCTGAGCTCCTGGGCAAAGTGCTCGCGGTCGGTTGCTCCGAAGGGAACCGCTTCCTGGTACGCGGCGATCAGTTCCTCCAGGCTCAGGCTGCTACCCTGAACCTTGGCCTCAAGGGCACGGGTCAGGAGCTGGTTGCGCACGTCGTTCTCGGCGGCGATCTTCAGCTCGCATTTCAGCGCGGGGAGGAGTCCGACGGCCTGCGCCCCGTAGTCATCGCACAGGAACTCGATCCCGCGCGAGAGCTGGATGTGCGGGTAGGCGATGATCCAGGGCATGATCCAGAGCAGGGCGCCGGGGACCACAATGGCGGTGGCCAAGTGGGGGAACCAGCTCGCGATACAGAAGGCGGTGACACCTATAAAGGTGGCATGCACGAGCTGGCAGCGGGAGAGCAGTGGGGCGTAGGGGAAGACATGGCCAAGTTCGTGGCCGATCACGCTTCCCAATTCAGCTTCATCCAGCAGGTGGAGGATCGACCGGTTCAGGAACACTCCGTTGAAAGCGTGGTATCCGGGCCAAAGCTCAAATCGGACCGCCTGCGCATTGACATCTTTGTCGCGAGTGATGAAGACCGGGGCGCTGTGCGGTGGCAGGCCCAATCGGGCAAAGACGCGGTCGGACAAGGCCAGCAGCGAATCCCGTGTGTGCACTCCGAAACGGGCTTCGGGTCGAATCTCCGCGAGGCGCTTCTTGTTCAGGAACACGTGATTGAGGATCCATCGAAAGGATCCAAAGAAACCGATGCTGAACGCGATCCAGGGCGCTGGCTCCCGGAAGTTGAAGCCTCGGTAGAAGCTCCAGGCCAGCACGGACACAACCAGGATGGCTTCGGCCGCCAGGACTACGCGGGAATATTGCACCGTCCAAGCGTAGCGCTGGAGCAGCGCCTCTCGGGTGGGAGTGTCGAGTCGGCGATCGGACAGGCTTGGGATCGGTGGTGCCTCGCCGGCCATACGGTGTCGGGCGCGCGACTAGGTGGCTACGTCCAGCATGCTGCGCATGAAGCCGCGACCCGGACGCGCGCGAGTCTGGTAAAGCAGTTTTCCGGGGCCGGTGAAGCGGTTGACCAGGCCCTCTCCGGACAGGTAGGAGTGGCGAAGAGACGACGCCACCTTGACGGTCTCGAAGCTCAGAGAGGCGGAAAAGGCGACAATGTAGCGGTTGTCGAGAACGTAACGTTCCCCCTCCTGCAGGTCGACTTCCACCAAGGCCCCATAGCTGGAGATAAAGAGGGACCCCTCACCTTGCGGACGCATGAGAAACAGCCCGCGAGTGGCGAGCCATCCGCGGACGCCGGCGAATTCGAGGCTGATCTGGATGCCGGACGTACAGGCCAAAAAGGCGCCACTGGCGATGCAGTAGGCGGGTTCGGAACCGATGTGGAGCTCCCGGATTTCGCCCATTTGATCGGGCGCGAGTGTGAGGCGCTCGGCGTCGCGTTTGGCGGTGTACATCGCCGTCACGAAACTCTCCCCGGCCAGCACGCTGCGGGTGGCGCGTCCCAGTCGACCTTGGCCGGTCATGTGGCTGCCCAGGCCCGCCTTCAGTTCGAACCCGGTCGTCATCGCGAGCATGCACCCTGGCTGTACCAGGATGGATTCACCCGCGGAGAACGTGAGTTCCAGGGTGGTGAACGTGGGCGCGTGGGCGATCTGGGAACGCATGGTGGTGGCGGCGGATTTCCCGATGCGGATCACATATCGGCCGGCGTGCTCATTTTCTGGCGGATGATGTATCCGATGCCGCTAATGGCGAGCAGGACGCCCAGGAAAATAAAGCAGGCAACGAGGCGTGAGACACCGAGAACCTCGGCGATGGTGCCGATGCAGATGTCATAGATCGCCACCATGATGAACCAGCGGATCATCTGGCTGATGAAGCCGCCGCCGCGTGCCGCCCGAGGAACAAAGTTGATTCTATCCATATCTGATCTTGGGAGTTAGTAACTTGACGTTTTAAGAAGTTATCGGCGCGCCGCTGTGGGCGGCAAGCACCAAAAAATGAGGGGGTGGAGGGGTGTGATCAAACCCGGGTGAGGCTTGAAAGGGAAACGTCACGGTTGATTGATGACCCTCAATCGGTTAAGGTAAGTACCGATGAATTTGCCCTGGCTTGCCTCGTTTGCGTTGTTTCTGGCTGCCACGTTGGGACTCCAGAGTGCAGATCTTAACCTCCAACCGGGTCATATCGACGGACAATTCCAGGCTCCCTTTTTTCCCTCCACAGGATCCGCGCAGGCGCTCCAATGGGACAGTGAGGGAAGATTGTGGGTCGGTGGAAGTTTCGGAGGTTACGCGTCCCATGCCTTCAACCCCTATCCCATACTCACACGATTGACTGCCGCGGGGAACTTAGATTCATCCTTTCGTGGACTTGGCTACACCGCGGATTCTCCCCTGATTTTGGATCGCATCTATTCGGGCGTGAAGGGGCTTCTTCCGGACTCAGAAGGCCGCTTCCTGGCGTGCGGCAAGCTGCCTTCTGAGCCGGGGCAGACGGATTCCCTCATCCTCTTCCGGTTATTGTCGGATGGGTCGCTGGATCCTTCCTTCAAGGGGGTCCGCTCTTCCGGGGGAGCGATGGCGATGATTCGGACTGGGACGGGCCACATTTTGTTAGGGGGCATCTTCAACGAATGCAACGGCGCCCCGCATACCAACCTGGTGAGAGTGTTCGCCGACGGCACGATTGATTCGACGTTCCACCTGAACCTGCCAGCGGAGGCTGGCAGTTCAGCGGGGCGAGTCAATACCTTCGCTCGAGACGAGGAAGGTCGGATCTATATTTCGGGTTTTTTTGTCGCTGGAGATCCAGCTGATCCAGACACGAGCGGGTTAATACGTCTCGACTCCAATTTTCAACTGGATCGTTCCTTCAAGTCTCCGTTTCGCGGTGGGCCTGAAAGTGTCTGTGTCCTGCGTAACGGCCGGCTCCTCGTGGGCGCCAGCTACAAAATGAATCCGGGAGGCTTCACCAATCGGTTTTTTCGATTGCATGCCGACGGGCGATGGGATCGCAGCTTCGACCCCGTCGCCGAACGCATCCGCGGTCCAGTGCAAGAGATCACCTTGGATCCGTCAGGCCGTCCTTGGGTGGTGGGCACAGATATTTATCGATTGAGCATCGATGGAGATTGGGACCCGACTTTTGTCCCCGAATCAGCGTTCAGCCTGGGAAGCTCTTTAAGTGCGCTCACTTTCAATTCCCTCGGGGACGCTTTTGTAAGTGGTGGAGCCTGGACCGGAACGACCTACGACGGTATTCACTATTCATCCATTCTCCGCATCAAAGGCGGAGTGGAGACGCCTGGATTAGGCTCGAATGTCCCGATAAACTATCAGCGTCCGCTGACCCTCCTCCACCAGGGCGAGAACCTCCGTCTGGCAGCATCCTCCTCTGTGGAAGGAATTCGCAGTTGGCAGTGGTATCAGCATGATCGACCTTTGTTTCGACAGACCAACTCCCAGCTCTTGATTCCCGACATCACCACCAATCAGTCGGGCTGGTACCGAGCCGTGGCGGAGCGGGTGGATGGCTCTCGCCTGGTGGGGGACGCGGTCCGCCTCATTGTATACCCGGACTCTCAACTGGGTTCCGCGTTGAACACCACCGGACGCGTGTGGATCACGACCGGGACTCCGTGGACCGAAAGCAAAGCATCCCCGAACTCCGGACCTACCTGCGCGAGGAGCGACGAGTATCGGCCGTCTACAGCGAGCTGGATTCAAACGAGAGTCTTCGGGCCTGGGACAGTGCGCTTCGTCCAACGTGGAGAGCTACCGGGATATACCCGGATGCTGGAGTTCCAGGCGAACAACATCGGGGCTCCGCTGATGGTTGGATCCTATCCCTGGACCCAGCGCTCGGTGACGATACCCGCCGGCTGGCATACCTTGAGGTGGATGAGTTCTCCGCAGCGCGATTATTGGGTGCCGATGACCAATGATGAGGGCCTATTCGTCGATTCGGTGTCCTTTACCGCAGCCCTTTCCTCGCGTCCGAACATTGTTGCACAGTCTCAAGTAGCGGAGGTGGAACCGGGAGGTGCAGTTGACTTGTTCGTGTTCGTCGACGCGGATCCACTTCTTAAGTATGTCTGGCACCGGGACGGGCTCCCCATCGAAGGCGCTGATCGTCAAGTGCTGCGCATTCGCGATTTCGATGCGGCGAGCGTAGCGGACTACCGGGTGGTGGTGTCTGACCGAGCGGGACACACGGCGTCCGCGTCATTTCCCTTGAGGCTTGGACGTCCGACGTCGATTCAGTTAGAGGTTCTTCCGTCCCCGGAAAACGGTTCCTGGATGGTCCAGTTTACTTCGGAACCAGGGGGCACCTATGAGCTACAGAGGTCCTTGGATCTGGTGAACTGGACTCCCTTTCGGGATTGGTTCGCCGAGGATTATCGCCTCCAGTTCGAGCTCCCGATCGATAGAGACGCAGGTCAGGGGTTTTACCGGGTGCGATTGCGGGCTTTATGACTCTTGATTCAGCTAGCAGCCTTTCGGACTTGTCCCGACCGGACGTGAGTCCGGCGTTGAGCCTCATTCGTTCTAGAGCATGACGTAGGAAACGTCGCGACAGGCTGCTAGATATTTTTCCTGCGGAAAAGAGCCGATCCGCTGTCAGTTTGCTTGAAACTGGAGTGGACCCTGGTGAGCACGGCCTACAACCTCAAGAGATAGCATCGGACGGTAGGCAGGATGCCTATTATTGATTGCTACGAAGTCACCTGATTAGGCGAGGGGGCGACGGGGATTGCCGCAGCGTGTAGGAAAAGCGGTGGCATGCCACGCGCGGTCCATAAAGGGGCGACACGCCTTTCTATGAACCCCAGCATGCTTGGGGGCTTCCCCCCCCCTTCGCCTCGCCATCGTAATCGTAATCGTAATCGTAATCGTAATCG
The DNA here is from genome assembly GCA_016793885.1 of Verrucomicrobiales bacterium. NCBI lineage: Bacteria > Pseudomonadati > Verrucomicrobiota > Verrucomicrobiia > Verrucomicrobiales > Verrucomicrobiales bacterium. Next base: position 27,599 of record JAEUHE010000178.1, on the reverse strand, counting down.
TAATCGATTCCCCGACTCTTCCGGGCGCAGCACAGCGGAGAAGGGCGCGGGTTTCTCGTGACCGGGAAATCCTACTGCCTTGGATTTCTGCTAGGCATCGTGGTGATGACGATGCCGGCTAATACCAGGACTGCCCCCAGAATCTCCACGGATCCCAACTTCTCGCCCAGAAGCCACCACGCCAGAAACGTCGCCACCACGGGCTGTACGAGGAGGATGAGAGAGCCCACGGCGGCAGGAACATGACCGAAGCCGTAGGCGATCAAGCCTTGTCCGCCGACGTGACTGATCAGCGCCAGGCCCAGCAGCGGCAGCCATCCCGCGCCAGCCGCGGGAAGGATCTGCTCTTCCGCCGTGAAGGCGATGGTAAACAGGATCACGCAGCTGACGAGTCCTGAAGCGGAGAGCACCTGTGCCGATGAGAGCCTCTGGCGAAGCTGGCGCAGTGTCAAAAGGTAGCCGGCGTAAAAAACGATCGCCAACGCGCTGATGAGATCCCCTTTTAAATGCTCGGGCCTATACACCGAGCTAGAGCCTACCAGGCACAGGGCTCCCAGGAAGGCGACCGGCATGCCGAAAAAGTAAGCCCGCCTGACCGTTTCCCCCAGGAAGATCCGGGCGGCGATCATCACCAGAAGTGGCGTCAGATTGGTGATGAGGGTCGAATTGGCCACCGTGGTCAGATGGAGCGACCAGTTCCAGAGGGCCATGTCTCCGGCGAAGAAAAAGCCGGCGGCGAAGAGCCATTTCCAGTCCGATGAGGTCAGGGCGGGACGTTGATCCGGCACCCTGGGACGTTCGAGCACGCTCCACAAGTAGAGAAACGGTGCGGCCAGGAGCATTCGGTGGGCAGCCGTCGCAAAAGGTCCGAGCTGGCTGTGCCGGATCCAGATCGGGGCCAAACCGATGCCCGCCGCCCCCAGGACCACCGCGATCACCCCTCGGGTGGACAGCGACAGCCGGCCGGGTTGAGGCTGCGTCTGTCTTGAAACTGGAACGTTTTCTGGCATGAAGGCACCGGATTAGGGGCCGACCAACTCTGCCGTCCTGGTCGGCCCATGCCCACTCCATTCTTGCACCGCAAAGAGCCAAGAATGTCACTTGCATCCAAATATCACTTGCGACAGTTTAACATCCGTATTACCTGATCCACTGATGTCCACTATGCGTGCTTCACTTGTCCTGCTAGGCTTGACCGTGCAGCTGCCCTTTCTCGCTGCGCTATCGAGCATCGCATCTGAACCGTTGACAGTGAGTCGGTTCAGCCGAACCAACTCCCAGGTTCGACTCGAATGGGCTCCGTATCCTGCGGCCAAATCCTACCGCATCGAGAGATCCGAAACTGCCTTGGGACCATTTATCGCCGACTCGGCGGGCGAGGTGTCGAGTTCCTCCTGGAGCGGATCGAGTGACCTGGATTCCGAGTTTTTCCGGCTCGGGGTGGAGCCTCTGAGCGATGAGGCGCTGCTGACCGCCAATGTGCTGAACCGTCTGGCCTATGGTCCCACGCCGGATGAGCTCGATCGCATTCTGACGGGACCCTCGCCAATTGGGCCTCAAGCCTATATCGAGGAACAGCTGGCCCCCGAAGGGCTCACTGAAGACATGGATCAGCTTCCGCCCAAAACGGGGTGGATCTATGTTACGGAGACCGGGGTGGTCACTGCCGCCCGGCTCTATCTCTATCTCAGCGGCCCGGGCTCGGTCCTGTTGGATGATGTGAAGCTCGTGCGGGGCACGCAAGCGGAGGTTGGCACGTCGTTTGTTCAAAATGGCAGCTTCGAGAGCGCTTTGGCCCCTCGTTGGGTGGCGACCGCTAACTTCGCCCAATCCACCTTGGTTACAAACGTCGGGCACTCGGGCAACCAGTGCTTGCTGTTGGTGGCGACGGCGGCCGGGAGCGGTTCAGCTAACGCGCTGTATCAGAATTTGACGGGGCTTCAGGTCAATCAGACCTACACCCTGAGCTATTGGTATTACACCACCAACCAGGACGTCACTCTCACCCTCCGGTGCTCGGGGGGGACGTCGGTGAATTCCACTCGGCCGATTCGGCCGGTCCGCCCTTTGGCATCGGAAGCCTACTCACTGCTCACCTCGGGCCAGGCGGATGTGTCCATCCTGAGAAGCTGGTTCGTCTTGCACGCGGTCGAGAGCAAGCGGCAGTTGCTGGAGGTTCTGACGCAGTTCTTTGAGAATCACTTCGTCACTGAGCACTCCAAGTCTTCGGAGTATCTGGATCGCTATTATGATGGCGGGGCTTGGCGGGATCGGGAGGCGACTCGGCTGGAGTTCCGCGAGATCTCCCGCTGGCGCAGCGCCCTCTTGAAGCCGGATTGCACCTTCCGCGAACTTCTTCAGATCAGCGCGGAAAGTCCCGCCCAGATCATCTATCTGGACACGGTAAACAGCCGAGGGGATGGAAACAATATTGCCAACGAGAATTACTCACGCGAGCTGCTGGAGCTTTATACCTTCGGAGTGGACAACGGCTACGATCAGAAGGATATCGTCGCCACTTCCCGGGCCTGGACTGGCTGGTCGATCCGCTTGGTGGACCCGCAGAACGTGGGCGATCCATTTGCTCCTCAGACCACCAACAAGCTGGACAGCACGTTGACCAACGCGGTCGCCCTGGGGTCGATCTCGAATCTGGTCGGAGTCTGGAGTTTCGGCTTCCGCACCAATCGCCACAACCTGAAAGAAAAGGTTATCTTCCCTGGGAAAGTCGTTCCGGAGCGGTTTGGGCCTCCCTGGGCGGGACGAAACTACGAGCTGCGGCTGCCTGCCCGATCGGGGAATGATGGGGTGAAAGATGGCTACGATGTGGTGAACCATCTGGCGAACCAACCGTTTACGGCCGAGTTCATCAGCGTGAAGTTCTGTCGGCTCTTCATCCACGACGGATTCGTGCATGGGGAGTATGACTATCGCGATCCGGATTTATCCGCCGAGGGAAAGCTGGTGCATGAATGCATGCTGGCTTGGGAGAATGGCAATCCGAAGGGGCAGATCCGGTCGGTATTACGCACCATCTTTAACTCCGAGCTGTTCCGCAAGAATGGCGGATCGATGCAGAAGGTAAAGACCCCTCTGGAATTCTGCGTGAGCGCGATTCGTGCACTGCGAGCGGACCTCGGCAATGGCAATTTCTCAGCCTCAACCGATGGTTTTTCGATTTCGGGCCGCAGCGCCAGCGCTTCGACCTCTCCGCTGACGCGCATGGGAGTGATGCGTCTGTTCAGTCGCGTGGAGCCGGATGGCTATCCCGAAGCGGGGGCGGGGTGGATCAGCGGCGGCACCCTGGCCGAGCGCGCGCACTTTGTCCAAAGCTTCTTGATGGGGCCGGGCGATGCGCAGAAGTCGGATGGTATCAGCGGAGGAAACCGCAACCTTTCCGATCCTGTGTCCTTACTGAAGGCGAAACTTCCGGCGGCATCCTGGAGTGATCCCGGGCAGGTCGCTCAATTCTTCTTAGATCGCCTCTTTCCGGGGGAGGGGGCCGGGAATCTGTTGGACTATCAAGCATCCATGGTTCGGTTCCTGAACCAGTCCGACGACGGTCTGACCGCCTCGCCGTTCAATCTTCTGGGAGTGGACACCTTGGCCTACGACACGCGCGTCCGCTCCATGGTTTCCCTGTTGATGATCTCTCCACGCTTCGAAGAACAATAATTTGTTATGAGTGACAAGTCTCTGAACTTAATCACCCGGCGCTCCTTCTTGGATCTTTCGGTCAAGAGCGGCTTGGGGGTGGCGCTTTCCACCCTCGTGGATATCCCTCCCTTCGTTCGTCAGGCTCTGGCGGAGGGGAACATCGGCCTCAATGGCAAAAAGGTGCTCTTCATTTTTTTGCGGGGGGCGAACGATGCGTTGAACTCGGTGATCCCAGTTCAGGACCGCGCCTATTACAACATGGGTACGGTCGCCTCCCCGGATCTCACCCGGCCCGACATTGGCATCGCCAAAGACACTGCGGCAGGGGCAAATTATGATGTGTCCGGCCGGCCGTGCTTCGATGCGACGTTGGCCCGCGATGCTGCGGGCACCGCGCGGTTATCGACGGATCCGGTTTACAGCTACGACAAGGCGATCTCCTTGGGGAACGGCTTCGCGGCTCTACATCCCAGCCTCAAGTTTTTGGCTCCGGTTTACAACGACGGCCAGCTGGCCTTGATTCACCGGGTTGGTTATCCCAAGCAATCGCGCTCCCACTTCGATTCCCAGAATTTTTGGGAGAATGGCGCGCCTTTCAGCAACACCGTTCGGGATGGGGTGTTCTACCGGGCCATGGTCGAGTCGGGATTGGCCCAGACGTCGCCCTTGACCGGCGTTTCGGTTCAGCGATCCCTGCCCATGATCCTTCGGGGTTCTGGCGCTGCGATGACCAATCTCACCGACACCGACCGCTATTCGCTGCTGGGTGTTCCGGGCCTCTCTGGAGCCGGAAAGAGTGCCGAGTTCCTCAAGGAGCTGAATCGACTCCCGTACACGCCGAAGCGCGAGCGCGAGATGTTGCACCTTCAGCATGAGAATCTGAGTCAGACCCTCTCGATCTTCGAGGACTTGCGGCCCGGCTTCAATGAGGCGGGAAACACGTTTCGGGACGACGGGATCACGGATGGGGACCGGGATTGGTATGAAGCCAACGGCAATCAGGGTTACTACCTTTTCCCCACGCGAGACGAGATCAATGGCGGCTGGGTTCGCCCGGGTGCCGGGGCTCCCAAGGATGCTCAAAAGTATGTCGTGCCCCCCGGTACGACATCGGAAGAGTTCTTCACCAATTTGAAGGCCGCGGCGCTGATCCTCAACAAGACCGATGCGATTGTGGCCGGAACTCAGTTGGATGGCTTTGACACGCACTCCAACCAGGGCGGAGCCACCGGTTCGCATGCCAACCTGCAGCGTCGCATAGGCTGGGCCATTTATGCCCTGCGCAAGTATTTCACCCGTTACGCCGACCGCGCTCAGTGGAAGAACGTGGTGGTGGTGACATTGACGGAGTTCGGGCGTACGACGGTTCAGAATTCCGATGAAGGCACGGACCATGCCGAAGCGGGACTCATGTGGGTCGCGGGCGGCAGTGTGAGTGGCTATGGCCAGGGTCGCTCTGGAGTGTTCGGGTGTCATCCCAACGACGTGGTGAAGTGGATTCCCGGTCCTCCCAACCAAACTGGTATTGGGGATGGCTCCATGTTCGGCGTCGATAATCGCTATCTGAAGCGTGCCTATGACTATCGGAGCGTGCTCGGAAAGATCATTCGCGACCACCTTGGCTCCACGCAAGCCCAACTCGAACGCATCATCCCCGGCTACACCGACAAGCGCGAAGCCCTGGCCGTGGGCGGGACTTCTCAGCTAGATGGCACTCCCATCATGGGTGAGCCGGCAATCCTCTAATCCTCGGGTCATTTCTGGCTCGCTCCGCCTTGGGTGAGTGTGCTCTCCTTTCTGTCGCAGGGGCAGGCCGGGGTTAGCCGCCTCTTTCCGAGGTTAACCCGGCCTTCCCAGGACCGATGTATGGGGCGGGTTCTGTTGTCGTCGACGCATGAGGTGGTTTTCTGAGAGTGCCTTAGTCGTGACGCGTTGGCGGGTGCTTTGGGCGCTTGTCTGCGCGGTCCAAGGTCTTGGTGGGGTGCCACTTGGTCGTGCGGAGTCGTTTTTCATCAACGAGATCTTCTTCAACCCTCCCGGCGCTGATGCCCCCAATGAATGGATTGAACTCCGCGGGGTTCCCAACAGTGCTTTTCCGGAGGGTACCTACTTGCTGGGCCTGGAAGGGGACGCGGCCAATAATCCCGGCACGGTGCAGGACATTTTCGATCTGTCGGGGCGACGCGTGGGCGGCAACGGGCTCTTGGTGCTGCTTCAGAATGGACACGGCTATCCGGTGCATTCTGCGGCCGCTCGGATCGAGCAGACGGGGCCCGAACCGGGATGGGGACATGGGGGCGACAGCACTGTGCGGCATCGAGGCGAGGGATCCCAGACTGACATTGAGAACGCCTCGCTCACGTTCCTGCTGGTCCAGAGCGACACGGACATCCTTATTGGGGATGACCTGGATGCGGACGATGACGGTGTCCTGGATGGAGAGGCCTTGAAGCAGGCGGCTATCTACGACTCCGTGGGCATTCTGGACGTCGACGGCCTGGGCGACATCGCCTATGGGCTGCTGAACTTTCGTCGCGCGGGGCTGCCGGGCAGCCGAGCAACCGCGGGTGGAACGGTCGTCTCGCTCGGGTTTACGCCGACCTGGATTGCCCGGCTCAACAACTCCACCACCTTCAAGGCGACGGATTGGGCGGCGAGCGAGATCAACTCCTTGAGTCCGCCTTTCTCCTTGGCTGAGGCTTCCAGGACCTACCCGATCGCTTTGGCCAACGCCCAGCTGAACCATATTGGCGCCTCGAATTTCGGTGCGCCTACTGCTCCCGGCGTGGTGGTGCAGGTCCCCCCCGATCTCCCTCCGCTGGCCGAGGCGGGTGGCACCAGCCAGTATCGCGTGGCTCTTTCTGTGACTCCAACCGGTGAGGTGGATCTGGAGATCCAGGCGGATCCCGGCCTCGAGTTAAGCATCGATCGGGGAGCGACCTATGGGACGCATCGCTCGCTGCGCCTGACCAGCACGGAGCCTCACGCTATCTGGGTTCGGGCGGTGGAAAACCTGGAAGTGGACGTCTCGGTCCGGGAGCTGAGGCTCCATCACCGAGTCACCGAAACTCAGGATGGCCGCTTCAAGGATGCGCTGGTGCCCGCGGTTGAGTTCGAGGTTCAAGAAAATGATTTCCTGTTGTTGAACGAGGTTGTCGTCAATCCCTTGGGAGCTGATCAGGATCAGGAGTTCGTCGAATTGCGCGGCACGCCGGGCGCGGTTCTGCGCAACATCTACCTGGTGGTGATAGAAAGTGAAGCCACGCGCAATCTTGGAACCGCTCGCCGGGTTCTCTCCCTCACGGGGACTCAGTTGGGTACCAATGGGCTGCTGTGGATCACCTCGGCCCGGGACCCTGTTCCGGTCGATCCTGCCACGGGGATTTTCCCACTGCCGCGATCGGGGGAGGCTACCGGTGGTTCTTTCCCTAACGGTTCATTCTCACTCCTACTCCTCGCCGCCAGCGGGGAGGTGGATGAAGACGACGATTGGGACAATGGCGACAACGGAGTTCTGGAAGGGCTTCCTAAGCGCAGTTCGATCCTGGACTCCATAGCCTGGCGCGGCGAAGTGCTGGGTGACCTAGCCTATGGCGTCGTGCTCGCTGACCTGGTCAGCAACCCGCCGGATGCCGCGACCCGGTTCTACGGCAACAACCTGCCCAACGAGGCCACGGCCTGGTATTTTGGAGATCTTCGATCCAGCGATCCTGCCGGTCTGCGTTACGATCGGTCCCTCTCGAGCACCAACCTGCCCGCCGGCGGTTTACTAACTCCCGGAGCCGCCAACAACACACCGCCCGTCATTTCCAAGATTGACCCGATTTGTGGGGCCCTGGGTGATCCCACCAATCCTTCAGTTCTCTTCTCGGTTTCAGACAACGAGTCGGAAAGCGCGCAGCTTCGCGTGACGGTAGCGAGCGATGCGCCGACGGTTGTGTCGGCCGACGGTCTCACCTTGGAGGCCGCGCCGGGAGGACAGTGGCGACTGCGCATCCAGCCTTCGGGAGTGGGTTACGCGCGTCTGACCGTCGAGGCCTGGGATGGGGGCCTGCTGGCCCGTGAGTCCTTCGACTATGCCGCATCGGGTATGGCATCGGAGCGCACCCGGTATCTGATGGGCGCTGGGGACGGTTCGACCGTCATCCCTCTTGCGGATGGGTGGATGCTGGTGGGAGACGACGAGAACCAAATGATCCGCCTCTATCAACGAGATCGCTCGGGGCTGCCCCAGTCCCGATTTCCCATGACGCCTTTCCTCGGCTTATTGGACATTGAGGACGGAATACCGCGCGAGGTCGACATCGAGGGATCGACACGGGTTGGAAATCGTCTGTTCTGGATGGGAGCCCACTCGCACGCCAACATTGCGGAGGTGCGGGTCAACCGGGGACGGATCTTCGCTACCGACCTAGTGGATGCCGGCGCTGCCACGAGTCTCACCTATGTCGGTCGGTATGATCATCTCAAGGAGGATTTAGTGGACTGGGATGTGCGGAATCTGCATGGCAAGGGGCCGAACTACTATGGCTTGGCCGTGAGCGTGGCGGAGGGGGTTGATCCCAAGGCGGAGGATGGGTCCGGATTCAACTTGGAAGGCCTGTGTCTGGCGCCTGGTTCCTCGGAGGTGGCGTACATCGCGTGTCGGGCGCCGTTGGTTCCGGCACATCGGCGCACCCATGCCCTGGTGATTACGGTCCTGAACTTCGCCTCCTTGGCGGCCAGCGATGCCCCGCCGGGCTCGGCTCAGTTTGGCCCTCCGATTGAGCTGGATCTATTTGGGCGCGGGATTAGGAGCATTGAAGGAGAGGGCACTAACTATCTGATCGTCGCGGGTCCTGCCGGGCCGGCGCCAGGTCGTTATCCGCAGGATTTTCGGCTCTACCGTTGGACCGGACAACCTGGGGATTCACCGCAGCTGCTCTCCGCCTTCCTCGGCGGTCTCAACCCGGAAGCCATCGTGGAACTGCCGCCAGCTCCCTGGCTCCCCACCACCGAGGTCCAGATTCTGAGCGATAGCGGCACGCGGATCTGGTATGGCGACACGACCATCACCAAGCTCCTGCCGGAAACGAACTTCAAGAAATGTCGCATGGACTGGGTGACCCTCGGATCGGTGGAGGTGCCGCAGCCGGTCATCGTGGAGGTAGTGCCGAGTCCCGAGGGGAGTTTGGTGCGGTGGAGAGGGTTGCCTGGTGCGGTGTATCGCCTTCAGTGGTGCGATCAGTTGGAGACGGTCGAATGGAGGGATGTGGCTGACGATGTGATCGCCGAGGACGTGCTGCTGGAGAAGCGACACCTGGCTCCGATTGTGGGCAATCGTTATTACCGCGTCGTCTCTCCGCCCTGACCCGAGGGTGTTGGCGGCTAAATCGCTTGTGATCCCGGGGGCGACCGCGACACTATCGGGCCATGTTACCGACGCGCAGCGGTTCGCTCCGACTTTTCGAATTCTCGGGTATCGAAGTCTTTTTGCATTGGTCCTGGTTTGTGGTGGGGGCGTATGAGATCAACACCCGCTCCGCGGAGTACTCCTCTTTGGGCTGGAATGTCCTCGAGTATCTTTCGCTCTTCCTGATCGTGCTGCTCCATGAATTTGGTCATTCCCTGGCTTGCCGGCAGGTGGGTGGGCAGGCTTCCCAGATCGTGCTGTGGCCTCTGGGGGGTATCGCCTTTGTGGCCCCTCCGCCCCGTCCTGGTGCGACCCTATGGAGCATTGCCGCCGGACCCTTGGTCAACGTTCTTCTGACCCCGATTCTGCTCGCCACCTATTGGATGATGCGCTCGGCTGGTTGGGGGGACTCACATCCCGATGCGTTTAAGTGGATCTCGGCGGTCCTTTTCATCAACACGGCTCTCCTCGTTTTCAACCTTCTTCCCGTCTACCCGCTGGACGGGGGACAGATCCTTCGCTCGTTGCTGTGGTTCGTTCTGGGCAGAAGTCGCAGCTTGATGGTTGCGACGGGGATTGGCTTTCTGGGCGGCTTGGGTCTAGTGGGTTTGGCGATCTGGATGGGATCGCCCTGGATCGTTCTCATGGCGGCGTTCCTCCTGTGGCAGTGTTGGAACTCATTCAAGCAAGCCAAGCATTTGGCCGGGTTGGAGTCAGCCCCGCGTCGTTCGGGCTTCGTCTGTCCTCGGTGCCAAGCCGTGCCCCCGGTGGGCGAGTTCTGGGTCTGCGGCGAATGCCGCCGGCCCTTCGACACGTTCGCTACCGGTGCAGTCTGTCCCGGCTGCTCCACGGCCTTTCCAAATACAATGTGCGTTGAGTGCGGTACAGCCTCCCCGATGCAGGAGTGGACATCGGCGGGGCGAACCGATTCGGCCGTCGCTCCGGAGTGAGGTGCAGAGAGGGAGGGCGCTCGGGCCAACCCATTGTTCTTCTGGATTTTTCGACTCTTTCCTCGCCTCCGATCTGGATGGAGGCTATAAGTCATCATCTTTCGGAACGTGGTTACAATCTGAGGCGGGAGCATTTTTTAAGAGCAATGAGACCCATCACTCTCTGGATCGGCCTTGCACTTTTGGCAACCTGTTCGTGTCGCCAACAGGACGGAGCGCATTCCGGTGAGTCCGCTTCCGCTGTGGTCGGAAACCGCACCCAGGCGCCCATCCCTCTCGAGGCGCGGTTGTCCTTAAGCTCCCTGGATTGGAATCGCAGTACCTTGCGCGATGTCTATGATCGTTTGGGAACCCACAAGCCATCTTGGGATGCCTCCGCCAGGGAAGCGCTCGTCTACAGCGCTTCGCGGAGTGCTTCGCCCCCCCTCGGCTCATTCGACCTCGATGAGCCGATAGAAGCGCTCCCTCATCCCTTCGGGAACAGGGACAAATGTGGAGCCTCCCCCTGAACTCGTAAAGCGGCTGACGTTGATCCACACCACGGGTTCTGACAAATCGTCCGTCGATTGCAAACGATACGTTCCGGACTCAACTTCCCAGCTGATTTGCATGCCACCGTCATTCGGTCGCATCGCGAGCAGCGGCGGTGCTTCTGCCTGGGGGCCGATTTGAAACAGCACCTCCTCGGAGGTGGTTCGCTGGCCCGCGCGGTCCACTGCGATGGCCGTCACTGGCTCCGTTCCCGTGGGTGGATTTTGCCAGCTCACTCGATACGGCGGAGTTTTCACGATGCCCAGCAGATTGGTATGGTTGTAGAACTCCACCTGTGCCAGGTCCTTTTCCGAGTCGTTGATGATCGCCTCCAGGTTGATCGCCTGCCGGACCGGAAAGGAGGTTCCGATGGGCGGTTCGACCAAGGTGATCGGGCCCGGAGGATCGTCGATAGCCGCGACGTTCACGACGAGCGGGTGATCGACGATGTTGAAGCCGTCGGTGATCTGGAGGGTGAGGCGAGCGATGCCAGTAAACCCGCGAGCCGGACTCAGAACCAGGTAACGATGGGAGACCGTTGAATCCCCGGTGTCGGCGGCCTCATTTCTTCCAAAGGACGCAATGATCTGGGGACGCCTCAATGACAACGAGGCTGTGAGTCGCACTTCGATCTCCCCCGCCTTCCCGCGCGAATCGGTGATGGTGAAGGGGATCCTAGGCGAGGTCGTGTGCTCCCATAGATTCTGATTCGCAATGACCGAGAGAACCGGAGGCGGCGTGGGGTTACCCACTCGGACTTTAAATGTTTGAGTGACTGTTTGCTTGTCATCCGACAGCGAGAGCGTGATGTCCGCCGCTCCCGTTTGGTTGACGGCCGGGATCAATCGTAACGTCCGGTTGGCACCGGATCCGGCCACTACCAACCCGGCCGGAGGCAGAAGTGTTGGGTTCGAAGACCTGGCTCTCAGCTGAAGCTGGCCCGCGGCGGTTTCCGGATCATGAACTGTGATCGGGATCGGGCCGAAGGACACATTGGCCGAGAGGGTGACGTTGGTCACCAGGCTCATGCTTGGTGGCTCGTCGCGTGTCTGCAGGATTAATTGGGGCCACTTGGAAGCATCCGGATGATCGCGGCTCGCGAAGGAGGTAAATCCAGCATCGCCTAGATCATAGGGTGCCCAGATTTGGAGCGGCAACCGACGCTGTTCTTGCAGCGCGTCGATGACCTGGGGCAGTACACTGAATTCGATAAAGCCATCGCTCTCGGGAACCAGGTAGGCGAACGGAGGCAGGTTCCCAGGTTGGTTGATCCAGTTCATCGAGCCCTCATTCCAATCATCATGGAGAGCTCGAGCCGCATAGAACACATTCCGGGGATCGCCGGTTCCGTTGCAGAAGAGTCTGACCTTGGCTCCGACCAACGTGCCTGGCTGGTTTGGCAGCGCCCAACTCAGGTAGGTGCGCCTAGAGAAGTCGCCGTCGTCCTCATGCTTTACCCAGAGGGAGGTTTCCGTCGCGAAGTTTCCCTGTTTGTGACTCCCACCGCGCACATAAGTGTCCGCGATGGGCGGGAGTGCCAGTTCGGAAACGGCTGCGGTTGTCACCTGTAAATGCAGGACTGCCCAGTCCACGGCCACGTTTCGCTGGATCGAGACGTTTAACTTTCCGTCTTTGAGCAGAGCGGGATCGATCTCCAATGTGTTCACCGTGGCTCGGTCGGTGCGAATATCCCAGCCAAGCCCTCGGCCGGGGAATGGGGTTCCGACAGTGGCATCGTCGAGGAAGAGCGCGTCTGAAGATCCGATGGTTCCGACCGCCTTCAGGCATAGCACCAGTGAGGCCGCGACGATTCGTTCCGCGCCTTGGAGAGGGGCGAAGAAGGTGAACGCCATCCGGCGGTTCGCCGTTTTCTGGTCAAAGCTTTGGCTCACGATGAGATCGCCTGAGTTTTGCTGGATGGCGGCGAGGAAGCTGGGATCCACCGGCCCCCTGTCCTCCGGGGAAGCCACGTCTCCAAAGTTGTCGATGTCGCCGAGCCGATACTCCCGGTATTCACTCTGCGGCCATTTCATCCGCTGCTGCAGCTGGGCGAAGTAGAGGCTGTAGGGATTTACGTGACGCCCGATCGTGGACTGGCCAAATTGAGGAAGGGGAGTGAGAGGACCTGACCATTCGTAGGTTCCATCCGGATCATCGCCCACTGGGGGCAGCCACCATTGGCTGTCTTCGATGAAGCCAATACTCCCAACCAGCCAGTTCCGGGCGGTCGGCGGATTGCGGACCCGGAAGTTGGGGGCCACGCAATTCCACACGGCCATGTAGGCCCCCGTCCAGCCGTGGTTCTTGGTGTTTCGTCCACGGTTCTGAACGTTGATGCCTACTTTTCCGACGAAGTCAGCCCCCCAGCTGGCGTCCATAGAGATTAGATCATACAGCCCTCCCACCGACCAGCCGAAGTGCGGGCCGGTGTCGGCGTGCGATTCATGGGTCTGGCAGCGCACATTGGCATTAGGGCCCGGAACCAGCGAGCCGAACGCGAAATCGTGACGGCCGTCGTCGGAATAACAATCGCGCATGAGGTGGTGGTTTCCTTTCTCCATGCGGAAGGGGTAGCGCCGATTTCCTTCGATCTTGCTGATAGGGTCCAAGCTTCGGCACTCCGCGACGGTGGTATATCGGCTGCCGTGAGACATGTTCACCAGCGACATGCCAAAATGTTTGCCGATGACGTTCCTTACCCAGACATGTTCGGCATTCCGCACCTCGATGGCGACCCAGCCATGACTCTCATCGTCATCGTCGCCGTAGTCGCTGACGAGTTGCAGGTCCTCAATCCCCAAGTTTTGGATTCGTTCGGGCCAACTGGTTTTTTGAACGAATCCTCCACCATATTGAAGGTCGAATGTTTGAGCCAAGGGTGAATCCACGGTCACCCAGGAGTTCTCGATCCGGGTGATCTTCCGTTCGAAGACGAGGCTCCTCCGAGTGTCCCAATTGAGTCCCTTGATGACACACTGGCTAGGCGAGGTGACATTCGGAGGACAGACCGGAATCGCCAATTTGTCCATGTCGATTTCGGAGATCCATTCCGCGGTGAATGGGCGAGTGATCAGGATGGAGTCTCCGACTTTAAGGTCGCGGGTATCGAAAAGCTTAAATGTGCGCGACCCTGCCGGAACGACCGGGTTGATGATCGTCAGTTGGTCCGGACTGACCTCCGTTCGCTCCACCAGGCCGGTGATGTGAATCAGGTCGTATTGGGTTTTTGCGGTGGCGCGTATCGTTGTCTGGGGCTGGCCGGGGCTGCCCATACCCTTGAGAATGATCCCGCTCTGGGTGATAGACAGAGTGCGATCGACCTTAAACTCGCCGGCCGTCAGCAGTACAACCCCGCGAAATCCATTGGTGTTGAGCGGCTTTTGACTCATCAGATCGATCGCGTTTTGGATCAGGTCGGCATCGTTGGCACCATTAGAAGGGAAGACGTATACCCAGCGGTCCTGTTCTTGCACCACGTGGCCGACACTGGGCAGTTCCTGTTTGCCTGCCTGGTAGCCGCAATCGGAGAAGTCGCAAAGCCGCACCCCGTGTTCGTCGTGGCGGTAGAGCAGGTTGCCGGTGGCGGAGGGGTATACCCAGGAGTTGGGGTAGATTCCCTCGGCGTGGGCGCTCCCCGATCGAAGGAGCGCACCTGATGCCAGGAGTAAGACCACCAGTCCAGGAGGAGATAAGGACTTCATAAGATAGAAGGTAGGCGCGGAAAGGAGTGCTTCTCCACGCAAAGCACGGAACGGCATCCCGTTGGTCTACGGTGTCGTTGTGTTGCTCCACGAGGGATCCACGCACTTGATTGCGACCTTTTTACGAAACTATTTCAAGCTTTCGATCGGGCAATTTATCGAGAGGGTTGTAAGTCGAGCAGTCCATCGCTCGGCAACATGCGGAGGAGGCTCGAGCTCGTTCGGATTCTGATCCCTTTCCCAGTTGATGCGGCTCGAACTGCAATGTCGCGACTCTGACACTACCCAGTAGATCGAGTTTGCCTTCCTCTTTCATGATCGGATAGGATTTCGAAGTGCCCCATGACCAGCTCGCCCCGGTTCTCCCGTGGCGGCGGTGGTTGGGTGGGGTCCCGACACCATGATCCGCGTTTTGGGAACAACGAAGACGGTCTGTGGCGGCTTCAGCCGTCGGGAGATGCTTCGGATCGGCGGGCTGTCGCTGCTGGGCCTAAACCTGCCACAATTCCTTCGTGCCGAAGATCGTCTTCCGGCCAATCCCGGACGCCATCGGGCCAAGTCGGTTATTCTGCTCTACCTCTTTGGCGGCCCGGCGGCTCAGGAGACCTTCGACCCCAAGTCCGACGCGCCGGCCGAGTATCGAGGCGCTTTCGGGACGGTCCCGACGTCGGTGCCTGGGGTTCACTTCTGTGAGTATCTTCCGCGGATGGCCCAGTGGATGAACCGGTCGACACTCATCCGTTCATTCACCCACGAATCGAACGACCACAGCGCGGGACTCCTCCATACGATGACGGGGATGGCTCCGGACAAACTGGAATCTTTGGTTCCCATTCTTGCCACTCAGGCGCCTGGCATGAATGCCGTGATCGAATATCTCGCCCGCGAGGAAAAGCGCAGTCTTCCGGCGTCGGTGTGGATGCCTTGCTATCCGGGTTGGGGACAGCAGATCTACCGGCCTGGACCCTATGCGGGATTCTTAGGGAGGAAATTCGATCCGCTCTTCACGTCCTGCCAGATCACTCAGAAATACGAGGCCAAGAACTTCTACGACACGCAGAGCGAGCCGGTCGGCCATGTCGGTGTCCCGGCGACAGAGCTAGGGCCCGGGCTGACCGTGGATCGCCTCCAAGGCCGTGCCTCTCTTTCCGAGCGCTTGGATCGGCAACTCGACGAGCTGGGGCGCAGCGACGAGTTCGATCGACATGATCATTACCAGCGCAAGGCCTTTGAAATTCTTGGACGGCAGGATGGCGAGAATAGTCCCTGGAAGGCGTTCGATCTTGCTGCAGAGAAGCCGTCGCTGCGCGAGCGTTATGGACGTCATCTCTATGGCGAGGCGGCCCTCACCGCGCGAAGGTTGGTGGAGCGCGGGGCACGGTTTGTGACCGTGTCTTGGGAGTCCTTCGAGAAGCAAAGCTCCGAGCCCTGTTCCTGGGATACCCACGAGCGGCATTTCCCGATCATGAAGGACTTTCACCTTCCGACTCTCGATCAAGTCTACAGCGCGCTCTGCGAAGACCTGGCTTCACGTGGGTTGTTGGAGGAGACATTGGTGGTGGTGATGGGGGAGATGGGGCGTGCTCCGAAAGTGAATGCCGCCGGAGGACGCGACCATTGGTCCTATCTGCAAAACGTCCTGCTCACGGGTGCCGGGGTTAAGAAGGGATTGGTTTACGGAGCATCGGATGCCAAAGGCTTTGGTCCTACTTCTCACCCGGTGTCGCCGGGAGATTTGATTTCCACGATCTATGCCGCGATGGGCATCGACAGCAACGCCTTCATCCACGACTTCACGGGGCGGCCGCGTCCCATGGTCCCGGACGGCTCGCCGCTAAGGGCGATACTGACCTGACTTGCGCGGCCGAGCCGGGAAGGGGCCCGTTGCGGTTCAACAGTTCTGGGGGTAGTTCCCGAAATCTGCCTGACACCCCTCCCGCAAAATTGGCGGAATGGGGCTTTTCTCTCGGTCGTTGAGTGCTATGGTGTCCGGGTGATGCCACGATGGCGCTCAACTTTTTCCGCTCGCTTCGGTTGCGTCGGAATTCTTTCCCTGGTCCTGGCGATAACCTGCCTGGGCGCAGAATCCTCAAAGTCCAGATCGCGTCCTTCCAAGGCTGGCGAGTCGAAATCCGACTCCAAAGCCGGCTCCAAGCCGGAAGCAAATCCCATTCAAGGCGTGGTCGAGTCGGCGCGACAATCCGTCGTGGTCATCTCCCATTTCGGCCGCGAGGGAAAATCCGACGGGGTAGGGGCGGGGTGGATGGTTTCCGCCGACGGTCTGGTGGCGACCAGCTTGCACGTGATCGGCGAAGGGCGGCAGGTCAACGTTCAAGCGGCGGATGGTTCCAAACTGGAAGTGCTGGGAGTTCACGCGTGGGACCGGAAATTCGATCTCGCGTTGTTGCGGGTCAAAGGAAAGCTGCCGCCTCCCTTGCCGCTGGGAGACTCCGATGCGTTGAAGCAGGGGGACGATGTGGTCGTGATCGGGAATCCGATGGGATTGGAACATAGCGTGGTGCGAGGGGTGGCTTCGGCGAGGCGGGAGATTGAAGGCGTGGAGATGATCCAGGTGGCGGTGCCGATCGAGCCGGGCAACAGCGGGGGTCCCCTCTTGGACCTCAAGGGCCGGGTTTGCGGCATTATGGCCCTGAAATCGATGATGACGGCGAACTTAGGGTTTGCGGTTCCTGTCAATGCCCTGAAGACACTGCTGGAGCGGCCCAGCCCTATCTCGATGGACCGATGGCTGAACATGGGAATGCTGGATGCCTCGGAATGGGAACCGTTGATGGGTTCTCGCTGGCGGCAACGCGTGGATAGGGTCGTGGTCGAAGGACCGGGCAACGGATTCGGAGGTCGGGCCCTCTGCCTGTCGAAGACCAATCCTCCCGAGGTTCCATTCGAGATTGGCGTCTCGGTTAAGTTGGACGATGAGGCGGGCGCGGCTGGCTTGGTATTCGCCTCGGATGCCGGGGAGAAGCACTATGGCTTTTACCCGACCGGAGGACAGCTCCGGTTGACCCGGTTCGAGGGGGCCAACGTGTTCACCTGGCAAATCCTTCAGCAGGGCCCCAGTGAGCATTACCAGAAGGGTGAGTGGAATCAGATTCGAGTGCGGGTCGAGGCGGAGCGCATCCTGTGCTTTGTGAATGGGCATCAGGTCTTCGAGACCCGCGATCGCAGCTTTGCGGGGACGCGGGTGGGGCTGTGCAAGTTTCGCGAAACGCAGGCTGAGTTCCGGGGTTTTACTGTGGGCAAGCCGGCTTCGGCAGCGGGGGGAGATTTACCGGAACCTCTGGTGGCCAGAGTGGATGACTTTCTTCGTGCTCCCAGTCGCGAAGGGGAAAGGACTTTGACGGATGCCCTGGCGGCCCAGCCGGAGGCCGGCCAACGCTACCTCCATCAGAGGGCCAAGCGCATGGAGAAGCAGGCTCAGGACTTGAAGCGGCTCTCGCTCCGAACCCATTCGCTGAACATCCAGTCGGAGTTGAAGACTACTTTGACTGCCGCTGAGAAGGAGATCGATCTGGTGCAGGCGGCGCTGCTGCTGTCGCGCTTTGATGATCCGGAGGTGAACGTGGAGGCCTATCGTCAGCATTTCGACCGCATGGGGCGAGAGCTTGCGCAGCTGATCGAGCCGCGAGCGGATGAGCAGGAGCGGTTGCGTGTGCTCAAGAAGTATTTCTTTCAGGAGCAGGGGTTCCATGGCAGCCGGCATGACTATTTCGAGAAAGCCAACAGCTATCTCAATTCGGTCATGGAGTATCGGGAGGGTATCCCCATCACCCTCGCGGTTCTGTTCATGGAACTCGGACAGAAGGTGGGATTGTCAGGTTTGGTGGGACATCCGCTGCCTGGCCATTTCATGGTTCTCTACAAACCGACCAACGGAGTGGAGCGCGTCATTGATGTCTTTGAAGGCGGCCGGGAACTGACCCACGCTGAGGCGGATCTGGTGGCGGCGCGTTATTCGGAGGGGACAGCCCGCAGCCAGCATCTGGAGCCGGCCCGGAAGCGGGAAATCATTCTGCGCATGGCGCGGAATCTTCAGGGTATTTCCAAAGCGGATGAATCGGTAGCTGAGCAGCTTCGATATCTGGATTTGATTATTGGGTTGCAGCCCAACTCGCCTGTCGACCGATTGGATCGAGCCCGTCTGCGCGCACAGATGGCCGATGTGGACGGTGCCAAGGAAGATATTCAGTGGTTGCTGGACCATTCCCCGCCCGGTCTCGATCCGGAGAAGCTGGAAGAGATTCTTCGGTCGTTGTGAGCGGAGCCATCTCCCGGAACCTGCCCTGCACCCGTTTGCACGATTCTCATTTCCGAATTCCTATCGCCCTGTAGGATCCCTTCCCATGATGAAGATCTCGTCGATGGGTTGGTGGTGGTCGCAAAGTCTCAGTTCGAGCTCGGGGCTCCTGGCGTTGGCACTTGCGCTATGCCTGAGTGGAGGCCTGGCTGGGGACGTGCGGGCGGCGGACTCCAAGGAGGCGACCAAGGCGGACAAGAAAGACGACAAGAAGGAACCTCGAGACGAATCATCGGTAACCAGTCACAGCGTGACCATCGAAGGCGTTAAGATCGGGTACACCGCAACCGCTGGCACGCTGGTGCTGAAAGAGGAGGATGGCAAACCGCAGGCCTCTTTCTTCTACGTCGCTTACACCCGGACCAACGCCGGCGATGTTTCCACCCGCCCGATCACCTTTTCTTTCAACGGCGGACCCGGATCGGCATCCGTCTGGTTGCACCTGGGAACGCTGGGCCCGCGTCGAGTGGTTCTCAATGAGGATGGAACCCTGCCGCCACCTCCCTTCCGCGTCACGGAGAATGAGCATTCCATTCTGGATGACACGGACCTGGTCTTCATTGACCCCGTGAGCACCGGATTCAGCCGTCCGGTGCCAGGGGAAGATGCCAAGAAATACCATGGGGTGGATGAGGATATCCGGTCGGTCGGTGAATTCATACGGCTCTACATCACCCGGGCGCAGCGCTGGGCTTCACCCAAATTTTTAATCGGCGAGAGCTACGGGACGACTCGAGCGTCGGCGCTGTCGGGACACCTGGAAAGCCGGTATGGCATCTACCTGAACGGAGTCATGCTCGTGTCCGTGGTGCTGGATTTTCAAACCATCAGCTACGCGGTCGGGAACGAACTGCCGTTTCCTCTCTTTTTGCCCACCCTGACGGCGACGGCCTGGTACCACAAGAAGCTCCCTTCTGAGTTGCAAGCAGATCTGGCCGCCGCGCTCAAGCAGTCGGAATCTTTCGCGCTGGGTGAGTATGCCACGGCCTTGCTTAAGGGGAACCGACTTACTCCCGAGGAGCGTCGGCAGACCGCGCAGCGTCTCGCTCAGCTGACCGGCTTGAGCGTCGACTTCGTGGAGCGCTCTCATTTGCGAGTGAACGTCTTCCAGTTCTTCAAGGAGCTGCTCCGCAGCGAGGGCAAGACCATCGGACGTTTTGATAGTCGGATGACCGGGGTGGATCGCGACGGCGTGGGCGACAGCCCGGACTACGATCCCAGTTACACGGGCGTCCTGGGGCCTTTCACCGGCGCTTTGAACGACTACCTGCGCCGCGATCTGAAGTTCGAGAGCGATCTTCCGTATGAGATCCTGACCGGTAAGGTGCAGCCGTGGAACTATGGTGACTATCGGAACCGTTATCTGAACGTCGCCGAAACCCTGCGCCAGGCGATGGCGCACAATCCGTATCTGAAGGTGTTTGTGGCAAATGGGGTGTACGATCTAGCGACGCCCTACTTCGCAACCCGCTACACCTTCGACCATTTCAGCTTCGATCCGAAGCTCCAGCAGAACATCACCATGGTGGACTACGAGGGAGGCCACATGATGTACACGGTCAAGCCCGCGCTCGTCGCTCTCAAGAAGGACCTGAGCAAGTTCATCCGCAACTCAGTTCCCGCGGCCTCCGTCGGAAAATGATGTCCCGGATATGATCCTCTGCGTCGGCTCCTTCAGGGCGCCGACGCTTGCACCACGCGGCAAAAGCCTGCGGTTCCGGCGGTGTCGACGGTGACGGTTCGGCTGGAGCCGTCACCGATGACCGTTTGCTGTACGGTCCAGCTGGGATCGGTGAACGTGGACTTGAACTCGACCTGGTAGGTGATGCCCGCCTGCGTCTGGAGTTGGAAGCTCAGTTTCCCTTGGCTGAAGGCAGGTGCGCCGAGCACGATGGGCGTGTTCGACGGCGGTGTTCCGACCGCTGCGAAGACCCCCGTCGTTCCGTCGCTGAGCCGCGCGACAATGGCCACATCCGTTCCTTGGGACACCACATCGAGCACCTCGGAAAGTATCTGTGTTCCCAGCAGATGGCCTGGCCCCAGAATCTGTTCGGAGGAGACCGGGCTCATCGATTGCAACGATTGGACGTAGCGTTGGTGGATAGTGATGGGGGTCGAGGCGCTAAACTGAGCGCTCACGAGGTCGGCTGAGAAGCCGTTCCCAATGAAGCGAGGCTTTCCAACGGGATCCGACGCGAAAATTTGAACTCCTTGAGGAGGCAGTGCGGCATAAACGATGGTCCCGGAAACGATGTCCACTCCGGTAAACCATTTGTAGACCGAGCTCGGGGTTCCCGGCAGGGGCTGAGTGACGTTCGCGATTTCGGCCCAGCCTTTGCCCGCGGTGTGGCGGTAGATTCCTTGGCGGTTGTTTCCCTGGAACGGTACGGAATCGTTGGCGCGCAGCACGACTGTTTGAGCATCGAGATCCAGTTCCAGCGCCTGGTTGATGCCGCCGAGCAAACCGGGCAGGTCGGCGCCTGGTTCCAACAGCGTCGACAGCTGGACGCCGTCCCAGAGGTAAACGCCCACTTGGTTGGCAGTGTTGCTGGCTGAGAATACGAGTCGGCCGTCCCGTCTTGCCAGCCAGAGGAATCCGGTAAAGTTTGAGCCTCCGTTCGGGGTGGGGCTGCCGACTCCAGTGATTTGAGTGATAACCCCATTTTTGATCTCGTAGACGCCGTAGCCGGTATTGTGGCGGGCAAAAAAATTGATCGCCCCTTCCGACTCCACGGTGGCTTCGATGACTACCTGGAGCGTGTGGCCACCGGGTAGGGGGGCGCCTTCCGTGACGACTGATTCCAGGGTCGACTGGGCTGACCATTTGATCAGGCTCTTGCCGTTGGAGTCCCTAACGACCACCACGCCGTTGCGCAGAGACATCTGTCGCGCGGCGAAACCTCCCATGGGCGCGGAGGCCCCTGGAATCACCGTTGCTTGATCCACCACTTTCACCCAGGGTCGTCCCAAATATCCGCTGGGAGAGCCGGGGGCACCGACCGTGACGGGCGTGCTGAGCTTCGCCTTATTCCCGGCGGCGCTGATCTCCACCGAGTAGACCCCCGAATCCTCCGCCCGGAGTGAACTCAGCGAGAGAAAGGACAGGCTGGCGCCTGGTAGGGCGACGTCGTCCTTGAACCATTTGAACGTGTAGCGGCTGGGGTTCCCCGAGACCTCAGGGAAGAGGAAGACGTTGGCCCCGGATGGGAACGCCCCGCCTCCCGTCAGAAGACCTATTCCGGTGAGTCCAGTCACGGATGGAGCTTCCCCATCGGTGATCTTGTAGGAGCCCGTCTGAAGGCCCGCAACGCCTTCCCTGGTAAACCCATAGCCGCAGGAGGTGCAACTCGCGCCGTCGAGACATCCATTGAACAGGACGAGAACGTCCTCCGTGGCATCATTGAAAAAGCCCGTGAAGCGGAGAACTATATTCTCCGCGGAGCCGGCGGTAGACCAGGTTCCGGTTCGAGCGACCACGCCGGCTCCCCCTGGCACTGCATATGTCCCGTTCGCGTTGAGCTGCATTTGAATAGTCCCTGCGGATTCAAACGGAGCGCTCCCGCTCTCAACCGCCAGCCACAGCGTTTTTCCGGTCAGTTGCGCGGGGCTCAGGTTGTAGCAGGGGTAAGATGCGGCCCCGGCGGTGGTGGGACTCCAGAGTTGCGGAATGGCGGCCAGGAGGGCCACAGCCAGAGGTCCAGAAGCGAGCAATAAGCGGAAGCCGCGGGATACGACAATGGTCATGATTCGTGCAGGATTACTTCAGTTCGTTCGGAATCTGGGGATCTTATCCCCCATGGACGGGGCCATGACAAGCTTCAGATGCGGGAGGCGTCGATCAAGCCTGGCCGGGTCCGAAAGAAATCTCCCGGGCTGGTTCGTGGCAGCCCGGGAGATGCGCGGTACTCTAAGTGGCGCTGAGACTATTTCCCGCGCCCATCATCTTCCCAATCTCGGAACATCCATCTACGGTCCGACTTGGGTTCATTGAAGTGGCGGAGCGCCTTCCGCCAAACTTGTTTGCCGATGCGGCGTCCCATATCCCGAGACTCCAGGTCGCCTTGCGCAAAGTGAATGCCGCCGTAACGCCGCGAAATGCCGGCTTCGTCGGACGCCTCGGTAAAGGTATTCCAGTAGAGCACCAGGTCGCGAGCCGGCACCGTGCCTGGCTCGGTTCGCGACGACCCTGCTTTGAGAGTCACCCCATAGGCAAATTTATCGCTGCCCGTGAACGAGCGCAGGACCTCAGCTCCCGCCGCACTGAAGGCGCTATGGCCCGAGGTATACTCGGGGAAGGGCGGCGTAATGAAGGTCGGGGGTTGATAGGGCAGCCAATCTTCACCGTTGATCCACTGGGTTCCCAAGTTGGGGCCGGCCCACGACAGGATCTTCTTGCCCTTCTTCAGGAAACGGATGGCGGTGATGGGCCTGCAATAGTCGTAATAGCGCTTGGCTTCCCAGACGGAGATGCTGGCGTCCAACAAAGCGTTGCCGAGGGCGAAGAAGAGCTTCGCATCCTTGTCGATGCCATACTTGTTCCGCTTGGACACGACCTGAGCGAACAAGTTCCAATGGCCCGGCGGCAATTCTGAGCTGGGGCCATCCGCCCAGTACTCTGCGATCATCTTGGTGCGGTCGGTCAGGGTGGCGGAAAAGCGGATAATCTCCTCAGCTTGGGAAGCGTAACGAGGATCGCGTGGGTATTGGGCAGGAGCGCTCGGTCGGTATTGATCGGGTGCCTTCAAGGCGAACGGCACCACGGTTCCCCAGTGAGGAGCGATGTAACCCGGAATGACGAACCCACCCGTTCCGTTCGAGAACCGGAGCGGCTGCCAACGGTTCGGATCCTTGATTTCGTCCACAGTGTTGACCGGTGTGTAGAACGTCGTATCACCGTAGCGAGGAGTTCCCAGCTGATTCGACCCGTCGCTATGTCGGAAATCCAGGACGGCCGAAGCGGTCAAGTTGCCGATCCCGATGGGCGTCGTGCGGTCCTTCGAGGTGTCGTTGGGGTCGAAACCCATGCTGATCATGACACCGTCGAACGTAGCCTTTTCGCTGGGGAAGAGGTCGATCAAGGAGCGATAGGCGGCATAGCTGATGGCCACGCCTTTGTTGTAGTCGGTGCGCGCCTCGGGCGGTTGTCGGAGATACTCGTTGAACCGAGTTCCGGTGGCGGTGGCATCATACGCCGCCCAGGCGTCAAAAATGGAGGTATGAACGACCGCGAGGGCGCGGGCCACCATGGGCGGGCCTGGTTTGGTCACGCGGATGGCTTGGAGCGTGATGGAATTCCAATCAGTTACGATGCTGTCCGCCTGCGCCGTCAGGCACATGCCGCAGCTCACGATCAAGGCTGCCTGTAAGACTTCTTTCTTTATATGTTTCATAAACTCCTGACTGATAGCTGGCTGTGTGATTCCTTTGAGCCGTCCTTGCGCTAGCTCTGACACCTGCTAAATAGGTTCTCGGAGTGAACTTCCTTGATTTCAGCCTGGAATGTGTCACCGAGCAGCCCGGCTGCGAAGGGAATTGGGGCGAGGTGGAGATTGCGTGGGGCAATCCACATCAGACCTAACTTTTCGCACAAATCGGGCATTCTGGAGAAGGTAACCTGGCTTCCTCAAACCGAAATTCGGAGAACTACGGAAAGCCACGATGGGCATTTTGGGGCCTGTGCCTACCGAACAAGATCGGCGGCAGTCTCCTGCCGGGCGGGGGGGCTTAGGGGGATGGCGCATGAAACTCCTTGGTAATGAAGCGATCAGGGAAAAAAGAGGCTAACATTTCCTTTTGACTCAGCCATCCGCTCGGATATCC
Source organism: Verrucomicrobiales bacterium (assembly GCA_016793885.1). Taxonomy (NCBI): domain Bacteria; kingdom Pseudomonadati; phylum Verrucomicrobiota; class Verrucomicrobiia; order Verrucomicrobiales; species Verrucomicrobiales bacterium. The sequence continues at coordinate 3,233 of JAEUHE010000178.1, read as the reverse complement.
TCCGCGCCTGCTTTTTTATGGCGAAACTGACCGTCCGTGATTTGAAGTTGAAGGGCAAACGAGTGTTTGTCCGGGTTGATTATAACGTCCCCATGGCCGAAAAAGACGGCCAGATGGTGATCAATGATGTCACCCGCATCAAAGAGACCCTCCCGACCCTTGATGTACTGACGCAGGGCGGCGCGCGGATCATCTTGGCGGCGCACCTTGGACGCCCGGATGGCAAGCGCGAACCCTCGATGTCTTTGCGTCCGGTCGCGATTAAGTTGGCGGACATGCTGGGGCGCCCGGTGGCCTTTGTGGACGATTGTATCGGCGAGAAGGTCGAGAACACGGTGGGTGCGATGAAGGACGGCGACATCGTCCTCTTGGAGAACACTCGTTATTACAGCGAGGAGGAGAAGAACGACCCGGTGTTCGCGGAGAAGTTGGCCAAGGTGGCGGATCTGTACGTCAACGACGCGTTCGGGGCCGCCCATCGGGCGCATGCCTCCACCGATGGGGTCGCTCGCATCGTCAAGGGGCGTGGCGGATTCTGCGCGGCCGGTTTGTTGATGGAGCGGGAGCTGAAGTTTTTGGGCGACGAGTTGGAGAGTCCGGCCCGGCCCTTTGTCGTGATTCTTGGTGGAGCGAAAGTTTCGGACAAGATCATGGTCATCGACCGATTGCTCGAGAAGGCCGACACGATTTTGGTGGGTGGGGCGATGGCCTACACCTTCCGTTTGGTTCAGGGCTACAAGACCGGCAAGTCCCTGATTGAACCTGATGCGGCCCATGTGGCGGCCCGCGCGTTGGCCAAGGCCGCGGAGCGCGGGGTTCGGTTTCTCCTGCCTAGCGACAATGTCATTGCGACGCCGGTCGACAGCGGCAAGGTCAACAAAAAGGGCAAGCCTGTCTTTGAGTTTCAGAACGCGCGGGTGAACGCCTCTCTGGACATTCCGGACGATGCCGAGGGATTCGATGTGGGGCCCGAGACGGCGAAGCGCTATGCGGAGGTGATCCGCGGAGCTAAGACCATCCTGTGGAACGGTCCTATGGGGATGTTCGAGGATAGTCGGTTTGCCGCCGGAACGAACCAGGTTGCTCAGGCGGTGGTGCAAGCGACGCAGAGCGGCGCCAAGAGCATCATCGGAGGCGGCGACAGCGTGAAGGCGCTAAACCAGGCGGGCTTGGGCGACCAGGTCACCTTCATGAGCACCGGGGGTGGGGCGAGCCTGGAGTTTCTTGAGGGGGCGGTGCTACCCGGGGTAGACGCATTGAGCGACCGCTAACCGTCGTATTGGGAGCGGCCTTCGGCACTCCTTATGGACCTGAAAAGCAGCATTTTTGAAGAACGAAGAGCTGAAACCGAAAGAACGTTGTGGATAAAGAACGCAAATTAATCATCGCTGGCAATTGGAAGATGAACAAGACCGCGGCTGAGGCTTTGGATTTGATCCAAGGTCTCAAGCGAGATCTCGCCACTGTCAAGGAAGTGGATTTGGTGGTGTGCCCCCCCTTCACGGCCCTCAGTGAAGTTTCGAAGCAGATCTTCGATTCCAACCTCAGGCTGGGCGCTCAGAACATGAGCGAGCATACTGGTGGCGCCTACACCGGTGAGATCGCTCCCATGATGCTCAAGGAGTTCTCGGTGCGCTTCGTGATCTTGGGTCATTCCGAGCGACGGCTGTATCAGAAGGAGTCGGATGCCTTGATCGCCCAGAAGGCTCTTCGGGCTCACGAGGTGGAGCTCAAGCCCATTATCTGCGTCGGGGAAAGCCTGGCGGAGCGTGAAGGTGGCCTGACGGAGCAGGTGCTGGCTACCCAGGTCCGCGGCAGTCTGGCTGGGCTGACCAAGGAACAGATGGCCGAGACCGTGATTGCCTACGAGCCGGTTTGGGCGATCGGCACAGGCAAGACCGCCTCGACCGAGCAGGCGCAAGCTGCCCATGCCTTCATCCGGGGATTGCTCGTTCAGATGTTCGATGATACCGTCGCCCGACGCGTCCGGATCCAATATGGCGGCAGCGTGAAGCCGGCCAATGCCCGTGAACTGATGAGCCAGCCTGATGTCGATGGCGCGCTGGTTGGTGGGGCGTCGCTGGAAGTGCGAAGTTTTGCTGACATCGTGAAGAATTCGATTTGATCTGAGTGGATAGACCTGAACTGCTATGAAATTCATCATTGTACTGCTGACCACGTTTCTGCTGCTTGACTGCCTGCTGCTGATCCTTTTGGTCCTGATTCAACTGCCCAAAAAGGAAGCTGGTATGGGGTTGGCATTTGGGGCGGGGGCGGCTGATGCGCTGCTGGGGGCGGGAAGTGGCAATGCCATGACCAAGCTCACCAAATATGCCGCGGCCTTCTTTCTAGGCATGGTCATCCTGCTCTCGATTCTCGCGCAGAGCACCTTTAAACGGAACACCTCCACGCTCGAGCAGGCGATCAAGGCTGAAGCGAATAAGGCGAATCCGGTAGTGGCGCCGACCAACAACGCTTTCAAGGCTTTGGCGACCAATGCGCCCGCGCCCGCGACTACGGCACCGACTGCCCCCGCGGCACCGGCTCCGGCAAAACCGTAAGTTCGTTCCTGGAGTTCGTCGGTGGCTTTATCCGCCGGCGAACTGGTTGGCTGGCGGTCGTCTGCCGAACCGAGTCCCTTTTCAGCCCGGTTCTATCAAGAACCGGGCTCAATTCTGTACCGGTATCCCGTTCGGGGCGCGTTTTGGCCTAAAAAGGAGAATGGATTAACCACGGATTCCGCGGATGACACGGATCCGCAAAGACTTGGAAGGAAGACCCTCATCACCTTGAGAGACACTGCGAACTCGGGCTCAAGAATGTCACTATGCCTTCTTAATCCGTGTCATCCGGTGAAATCGGTGGTTAATCCATTCCCGGTTTTAGGTTTATGGTTAAGATGATCCTGCTGCTAGACACGGCGCGGAGGGGTGACTCCCGTCGAAAGGTAGGGAGAGACTCCGTCGAGCCCATGCCGGCCCCAAGCTCTGAGTAACAAACAGGCAACTCCGCGAGGGGCCTTGGGCGATCGACTCCTCCTCGGCTCTCCACGCAGCAGCGTCTTCCAATTTGAAAACCTAGGGCCCATCACGGCTCGAGTGGAATCTCGTCCACCCCGTGTCGTCACGACGCTCGGGAGAAAATCCGCCGCGGGGTTCCTTTCAACTTTTCTTCGCGTCGCGTACCCAACCAGCGATCTCGGCCGCTCGCCGACTGATGCTGCTGTAGTCGCC